>CAZRMG010000088.1:0-4653 GCA_964601095.1 uncultured Melioribacteraceae bacterium
CAGATGGCAAAAATTCTATTAGCTCAAAATGATTTGATACTTCTCGATGAACCTACAAACCATCTCGATATCGATACATTAACCTGGCTTGAAGAATATCTTCTAAAATATGAAGGCGCAGTAATTTTAATTTCGCACGATAGGCATTTTATTAACGCCGTTTCCAATAAAACTTTGGAAGTGTACAACGGTCAAATTAATTTTTACCCGGGCACTTATGAACAATATCTGAATTTTAAAGATGAGCGTGATATTCAACTTCGCGCGCAAGCGGCGAACCGTGAAAAGAAAATTAAAGAAACAGAAAAATTTATTGAAAGATTCAGGTATAAAGCATCCAAAGCCAGGCAAGTGCAAAGCAGGATAAAACAACTTGAAAAGATTGAAACAATTGATTTGGTTGAAGATGAAAAAACAATTGATATTAGTTTTCCCGATCCGCCGCCAAGTGGTGTACTTCCGATTGAATTAAGCGGCATTAATAAATCTTATGGTCAACTTCATGTCCTCAAGAATGTTAATCTACAAATTGAGCGTGGAAATAAGATCGCTATTGTAGGCCCTAATGGCGCGGGTAAAACAACACTCGCTAAAATTATCGGAGAAAAAACAAGCTACGATAACGGCCAATTAGTTTACGGGCACAATACAATTATATCATACTACGAACAAGAAGTTGCCGATAGTTTAAACCCGGAGAATGATTTAGTTGATTGTCTCGAAGAAGTAAATGATGATATTTCAACGGGACAAATTAGAAAAATTCTCGGATCGTTTTTATTTTCGGGCGATGATGTTTTCAAAAAAATCAAGGTGCTTTCCGGCGGCGAAAAAAGTCGCGTTGCTCTCGCGCGGTTGCTTCTTACTAAAAGTAATTTTATAATTCTCGATGAGCCGACAAACCATCTCGATTTTAATTCCAAACAGGTTCTTCAAAAGGCATTATTGGAATTTTCCGGCACTCTTTTGATAGTTTCTCATGATATCGATTTTATCCGCCCGATAGCAGATAAAGTGATAGAAATTCGCGAAGGCAATCTTAAAATTTTTCCCGGCGGCATAGATTATTATTTATCAAAAAGAATTGAGCAAAATGAAGTAAGCAAAGAAATAATTATCGAAGATAAATCAAACCGCAAAGATCAAAAAAGACTTGCAGCCGAATTGCGACAAAAGAAATACAACATGACGAAAGATATACGGAAAGAATTGGATGCCTGCGAAAATGAAATAAGCAGATTGGAAAATTTAAAAACTGATTTGGAAAATGCTTTAGCGGACCCGAATATTTTCAGCAATCCAGAATTGGCAAAAAAGACAAATGCAGAATACGACAAAACAAAGAGCACACTCGATTTAGAATTTGAAAAGTGGACTAAATTAAGCCAGCAAATAGAAGAAGTTGAAAAAAGTTTTGATTCCCAACTAACTTAAAAATTCTTCAACTAATGCTATACCCCCGTAAAGAGCCGCATCGTCACCGAGTTTTGTTGCAAAAATTTTAACGCCTCGTCCGGGGTCGGTTAATACGGAATCCTTAAAAGCTGTTCTAATCCTCGGCATCATAAAAGCATGCATTGCTTCAATAATGCCACCTCCAAGCACAATTGTATCAAAATTTAAAAAAGTAGTCATACTGCCAATAACTGTTCCAATAGTGTTACTTGATTTGGAAATATATTTAGTAACAACCGGATCACCCTTTTTTAAAGCGGCTGCAAGACCTTTGCTTTTAAGTGCTTTCTTCGAGGATTTATACTCGTTTAACAAACTTTTTTTCCCTTTCCTTAAATCTTTTTTTATCGCTTTAACTATTGCAGGTCTTGCGGAACTTAATTCAAATGTTGTTGAAAGTTTTGACGAAGATAAGTTACCTTTCTCATCAACTTTCATGTGGCCGATTTCACCGGCATAAAAAGATGAACCGCGATAAATTTTGCCTTCGAAAAACAACGCGCTCCCGATTCCGGTTCCTACAAATACAACTAGCATATTATTTATCTGATCTTTCATTTCCATTTTCTTAATACCCAATCCGGCAAGGTTTACATCATTTTCAATCAATACTGGAACCGAAAGATGACTGAGCATCGCTTCTTTTATATTGAAATTCTTGATTTTAAGATTCGGCGCGCTGCCAATAATTCCCGTGTACGGATTAACCGTGCCTGGCACACCAAGCGATACAGCTTTCACATTCCGCTCCGAAATTTCATTTTCAGCCATAATTTGTTTGACCGATTGAGCAACAGACGCGACTAAAAATTCCGTGCCCTTTTCAGTGTTCGTAGGTATTTTTATACGGCTTACAATTTCGTTTTTAGAATTTATGAGAGCAGTAAGTATTTTTGTACCGCCTAAATCGATGCTAATAATGAATTTGGGCTGCATTAATATTTCCCGTTTTTTGTTTTTCAAATTTATAATGATTTTAGACAATCAAAAATTTTCTTAAATTCATATCGGATTTGAGAGCATTTTATAAAAGCACTTTTATTGCCTAAGACAAAATAATAGTTTTTTAATAATATCGGGAGTTTTATGTATCTAAATTTTTCTGATATACCGGGACATCAAAATTTATTTTTAGACTATATTCATGAATTTGGTAATGTCGAAAAATTTTATGAACGTAACTTTAAAGCCCAGGATACTTATAGCGCCTTTTTCCAGCATTTAACTGAAAAAGAAAGACCTCACCGCGATAAATTTGCAGATATTATCAAAGAACAGTACGCAACATTAAAACCGTCAAAACAAACTCAAGCCAATATTGAAGCACTGCACTCTCCTAAAACAATAGCCGTTATTACCGGTCAGCAGCTTGGACTTTTCGGCGGACCGCTTTACACTATATATAAAACTATTACTGCAATAAAACTTTGCAGCTACTTGAAGGAAAAATATGACGGTTATCAATTTGTCCCGGTTTTCTGGCTTGAGGGCGATGACCACGATTATAACGAAGTGAGAATTTCAGGAATATTGAACAACGAAAATCAATTATTTCAATTGGAATATAATGACGGTCTTGATGAAGAAACTAACCGCGGCTCAGTTGCAGAAATAAAGTTTAACGAAAATATTGAAAATGTATTTGCGGAACTTCAAAGCAAATTGCGAGATACTGAATTTAAAAATTCCTTAATCGCGTTCTTTAAATCATTTTATGATATCAATAAATCATTTCTCGAAAGTTTTAGAGAATTGATGATTAATTTGTTTGATGATTACGGACTCATAGTATTTAACCCAGTATTCCCGGCGGTTAAAAATTTGTTAAAACCGATTTTCACCAAAGAAGTAACAAATTATATGAATCAAACAGGCTACCTTGTTGAACGTAGTGCCGAGCTTGAAGAATTGTATCATGCACAAGTTAAAGTAAAGCCGATTAATCTTTTTTATCTTGAAAACAATGAACGATTATTAATTGAACCCGTTGAAAAAGAATACAGATTAAAAGGGAAACGTAAAAAATTCACACAAGAAGAATTGCTTTCGCAGATTGAAAATTCCCCGGAGAAATTCAGCCCAAATGTATTATTGCGCCCAATTTGCCAGGATTTCCTTTTCCCAACTGCATTTTATATAGGCGGGCCAAGTGAGATTAGTTACTTTGCTCAAATTTCTCCTTTGTACAAAATTTACGGTATTGAACAACCTTATATTTATCCCCGCGCATCTGCCACTATTGTAGAAAAAGGTGCAAAAGCAGTATTGGAAAAATACTCGCTTGGATACATCGATTTGTTTACTACCGAAGAAGAGATGGTTTCAAAAATTGTTGCTGCAAATTCAAATACTAACCTCGAAGTCGTTTTTCAAAATTCGAGCGATAGAATAAAAGAAATATTCGGCGAACTAAATGCCGCTTTAACCGATATTGATAAGACACTCATCGATGTTGCAGGCAAGAGTCATGTTAGAATTGAAGAAACTCTAAATGCATTAAAGAACAGGGCTATTGAAGCAGAAAAGAAAAAGTATGAAACAACAATCCGGCAATTGACAAAAGTGAGAAATCTATTATATCCGAATACAAATCTTCAGGAACGAGAGCTGAATTTTATTTACTTTGCAAATAAGTACGGTTTAGATATTATTAAATGGATTTACAACGAACTCTCAATAAACAAATTTGAGCACCAGATTCTGGAATTGCCTTAGTTGGGTATAGAATTATGAGTGATGAGTATTGGGTCTCATTATTGATTTCTCATTTTACAAACGGATGTGTGAACTAATTGTTATAGAAGAATGAACACGGATAATTATGATTATTTATGATTTACACAGATTCATTTTTATCATAATAAATCATAACCATCATAAAAACTCGCCTCGCTAAAGACGCAAGTCGAAGCGGGCACTCCTTCGAAATGACATTTTTGTATTTTCAGATGTTTCTAAACAAAACTTTGTTAACGCTATTCCTAAATATTTTTTTTAAGTAATCCGCGCTACCTGCTCTAAAAAATTGGGGTTAGAAATTGTTACAGCTTCGAACCCGTTTACCGAGCTGCCGTTTTTCAAAAGCATAGACATAACAGCAAATGCCATTGCTATTCTATGATCGCCGAAACTATCAAATACAAAATCACTTCCTTTAATTTCACCGGCGGCTTCGAACCCGTCATCATATTCATTAAC
>CAZRMG010000088.1:4663-9157 GCA_964601095.1 uncultured Melioribacteraceae bacterium
TCCCATCAATCTAAAATTAGAACACATCGATTTTATCCTGTCGGATTCTTTAACGCGCAATTCCTTAGCATTCCGTATAGAAAAAACTCCCTTTGCAAAAACACCAGCAATTGCAAGTATAGGTATTTCATCGATTATATTAGGGATAATGCTTTTTGGTATTTCAATATTAGTTAATTCGCTCGAAAAAATTCTTATGTCGCCTCTCTTTTCTCCGTTCTCCTCTATTTCATTTTCTTCAAGCACCCTGCCGCCCATATCTTTTAAAACGTGCAAAACACCCGTGCGTGTTTCATTAAGCGTGACATTTTTTATCAACAATTCCGAATCTCTTGTCAGCAAGGCAAGAACAATAAAAAACGCGGCGCTTGAGATATCCGACGGTATCGTCATTTCAAACGGACGAGGATAATCATTTTTTGAAACATAAATCTTTGTTGCCCCGTTAATAATTTCAGTTTTAAGATCGAGTATTTTTTCAGTATGATTTCGAGTTGCTACTGGTTCAGTAATTATTGTTTCGTATTCTAAAAACAATCCTGCAAGCAGCATCGCGCTTTTAACCTGCGCGCTGGCAACTTGCAATGTATATTCTATTGAATGAAGTTTTGGTGATGGTAAAATCTTCATTGGTAAAGTACCGTTAATAGTGGGTTCTAAATCGGCTCCCATTAATTTTAACGGTTCTACAATTCTTTTCATCGGTCGCAACGAAAGAGATTCATCACCTGTTAAAACAGTTTCAAAATCTTGAGCGCATAAAATTCCCGATATTATTCTTGCTGTAGTACCTGAATTACCGGCATATAATTCTTCATCCGGCTTTTTTAATCCCTTAAATCCCGGGCCGTAAATTTTTATTTCACTTTCCTTCTTTTCGAATTTAACTCCCATTTTTTGAAAACAATTCATAGTGGAAGTTACATCTTCAGCTTTGGAACAATTACGGATTACGGTTAAACCGCTTGCAAGAGCGCCGAACATAACAGCACGGTGTGAAATAGATTTATCACCCGATAATTTTAATACCCCGTTTACGTTTGGCACATTGGAAAATTTTTGAATCATTTTGCACACCATTTATCAATTAATATTTCAAGTTGATTATCCGGCAGTTCACTTTTAGAATACATCCCTTTTAAAGCCCGCTGACGCTGGGTTTCATAAAGAATTACGGCGTTGGCAACGGAAACATTCAAACTTTGAATCATCCCGTGCATTGGAATATAAAAAGTTCTATCTGATAAATTTTTTATTTCCTCACTTATGCCCCTGTGTTCATTGCCGAGAACAAAAGCTATTTTCTGGGTTAAATCCAGGTCGTATAAATTAACTGCATCTTTATCGAGCATGCTTGAATAAATTAAGAAGTTTTCTTTTTTCAAGGCACCGATGCATTCGTCGGTGCTGTTGTACTTTTCAATTTCAATCCATTTACTTGCAGAAGCAGAACTAACACGGCTAACCTTGGGGAATTTTTCAACAGTATATAGAAACGAAACTTTAGGAACTCCAACGGCATCGCACGTTCTAAATATCGCGCTCACATTGTGCGGGTCGTGAATATTTTCCAAAACAACATGCAAAGAAAATTGCCGGGATTTAACAGTCTCAGTAATTCTATGCAGCCGCTCCTCTGTTTTAAATTTTCTAATCATTTATCAAATATGATTTTATAAACAATAACTTTATCTTCCCTGCGCGCAAGATCGATTTTAATTTTCATATCCTCTCCCCTTTGCATATAAAAGCGGAACATTTCAAGAGTCTTTTTAATAGCATCTTCTTCATGGTGAGCCCAACTTTCACACCCTTTTATAGAAGGGACTTCTGCGGTAACTCCGTCATCGGATTTTGTTACTATTAAATCTAATACCAATAATAAATTCCTTTATTAGGGAGAGAAACTATTTATTTACCAGAATACTTTTTTACGTCATTCCAGCGACCCGCTCCGACTCGTCGGAGACGAGGCGAGAAACTGGAATCCAATAGAAATTTTTTCTGGATGCCGGGTCAAGCCCGGCATGACAAAATGAATATTTTTTCATGTCATTCCGGCGTAAGCCGGAATCCATTAATCCTAATTCTTTGGATGCTGGCTTTCGCCAGCATGACAATAACTATTTCATTAAATACTTTTTTACGTCATTCCGGCGACCCGCTCCGACTCGTCGGAGACGAGGCGAGAAACTGGAATCCAATAGAAATTTTTTCTGGATGCCGGATTCCACCAAAAATACGGCGGACAAGCAATCCCGGCATTGCAGCATTAATAACCGCCGGATGGTTTGGATTCCCCACCGACAATTTTAACGCTTGCACTCGCACCGATTCTATCAGCACCGCTTTCAATCATTAAGCGCGCATCCTCTGCAGTTCTTATTCCGCCAGAAGCTTTAACGCCGACGGTTGTACCAACTACATAACGCATCAAAGCAATATCACCGGCAGTTGCGCCGCCCTTACTAAATCCTGTGGATGTTTTCACAAAATCCGCTTTGGCTTCTTTCGCAATTAAACATGCTTTAACTTTTTCTTCGTCCGTAAGCAGCGCTGTTTCAATAATTACTTTGCATAATGCTTTGTGTTTTTTTGCCGCAAGCACAACCTGGTTAATATCATCGAAAACATATTGAGTGTTACCTTGTTTCAACATGCCAATATTAATAACCATATCGATTTCCTGGGCGCCGTTTTGCAAACATTGTTCGGCTTCGGTTCTTTTAATTTGAGTTGTATTTGAACCCAAAGGAAATCCAATTACGGTGCATACTTTTACCTGTGTTCCTCTTAAAAGGTCGCGGCACATTTCAACATAACAAGGATTAATACAAACCGATGCGAAATTATATGTTTTAGCTTCTTCGCAAAGTTTTTTAATTTCATCGGGAGTGGCATCGGGTTTTAGCAATGTGTGATCAATCATGCGGGCAACCTTGCTGTCAATAAGTTCATTACCCACACCTAAGCCGGCAGCAATTCTTTCAGCGCCGTTATCAATTATTTTTTTTACCGCTCCCGGTTGATCTACAACATTTCTTTCCCACCCGGCGCATGTTCCGCCGTGACAGTAAAAATCGTGAAGCGCTTTCTCAATAAATACCTGCGATACTACTTTGTCAATTAACGGTGTATCCATTTTCTCTAATAATTTTAGTTTTCAATTTTATTATATGCTTTCAATGTATTTAAAAGAAGCATAGCTATCGTCATCAAACCAACCCCGCCCGGAACCGGTGTTATATAAGATGCTTTCTTCTCAACACTTTCAAAATCAACATCGCCGACAACGCGGTAACCTTTTTTAGCAGATGCATCTTCAACTCTATTAATTCCCACATCTATAACAACAACACCATCGCTAACCATATCGACTTTTATAAAGTTGGGCTGACCAATCGCAGCGATTAATATATCTGCCTGTCTTGTAAACTTGCTTAAATCTTTTGCAGCCGAGTGACAAACCGTAACAATGGCATTCGCGCCTTCTTTTTTTTGAAGAAGCATCATCGCAATCGGTTTGCCTACAATATTGCTTCTGCCGACAACCACAACATGTTTGCCTTTTGTTTCAATGTTATATCTTTTTAGTAATTCTACAATTCCATAAGGTGTGCACGGGTAAAATGTATCGCTGCCGATCATTAAATTGCCAACACTTTCCGGGTGAAATCCGTCAACATCTTTTAACGGCGATATCGCGTGAATAATTTTTTCTTCATTAATATGTTTTGGAAGCGGAAGTTGAACAAGAATGCCGTGGATATTTGTGTCGTCATTATATTTTTTTACAAGATTAAGCAATTCATTTTCTGAAATATTTTCATCCAATCTTTCTACTATGGAATACATACCCAACTCGGTACACGATTTTGCTTTTGAATTTACATAAGATTGCGACGCCGGATTTTCACCAACAAGTATTGTTACAAGTCCCGGTACCTTTTTTCCTAAATCTTTAAATTCATCGATTTTTACTTTTAGTTCCGCTTTAATCTCGGCAGAAACTTTTTTCCCGTCAATTAATACTGCCATTAAATCTATTCTCCCAAAATTATTTGCTCATTACATTATATAATGATTTCCCGCTCCGACTCGTCGGAGACGAGGCGAGCTCGTCCGCTAAAGCAGACTCGAAATAAAATTTCCCAGCATTAATTTATAGCGACCTCTGAAAAATCGTTTCTCGCCTCGCTAATGACGCGAGTCGAAGCGGGCACTCCTTCGAAATGACATTTTTGTATTTTTAAGATGTATCTTACACCAATAATCATATATCCTTATTTTCAGATTCAACTTTTTTATCAAACTCAGGAATAAATATTCTTTCTATCTCCAATGCTTTTCCTGTTTCGGAATCCACACGCACAAACACTCCGCATAGATGAACATTATCTGTTGCAGTTTGGTATTTTTGCGGTGTCTGGTACAAAAATCTATTTATCGCGGCGTCTGTTTTCATACCTATAACAGAATCATATGGACCCGTCA
>CAZRMG010000089.1:0-9148 GCA_964601095.1 uncultured Melioribacteraceae bacterium
CTTTACAATGTTCGGAAGTTTGCTGATGCTTGTTGCAATAATTTGGCTTGTAGTTTACGCTTCTGAATTAACCGGGACATTTACTTCGAATCTTTTGGAATTATACAAAGTTGGTCCGCAAGTACCGCATGATATACAAGCGTGGATGTTCGGCGCATTCTTTTTAAGTTTTGCAATTAAAGTACCTTTGTTCCCGCTTCATACATGGCTGCCCGACGCTCACGTAGAAGCACCTACTGCAGGATCCGTGATTCTTGCGGGAGTTCTTCTCAAAATGGGGACCTACGGATTAATTCGTTTTTGTCTGCCGCTTTTTCCGCAATCTGCAGTTGAATATGCTCCTATAATTTCTGTGTTTGCAGTAATAGGAATTATATACGGAGCTTTGGTTGCAATGGTTCAACCCGACATGAAAAAACTTGTAGCTTATTCTTCTGTATCGCACTTGGGCTTTGTTGTTCTCGGTATTTTTGCTATGACAGCAGAAGCGATGCAAGGCGCGGTTATACAAATGATAAACCACGGTTTATCAACCGGTGCTTTATTTCTTTTAGTTGGAGTTGTTTACGAAAGAACACACAGACGCGATATAGCATTTTATGGAGGAATCGCTAAAATAGTACCGATTTATGCTGCGGCTTTAATGATTGCATCTTTATCATCAATCGGTTTGCCGGGATTAAACGGTTTCATCGGCGAGTTTTTAATTTTGATCGGGTCTTTCAAATCTTCCGTTCTCAATAATTGGTGGTTTACAATATTTGCCGCAACGGGAGTAATATTTGCCGCGGTTTATATGTTGTGGATGTATCAACGCGTTGTGTTCGGCGAAGTTAAAAATCCCGAACTTAAAAATGAATTGACAGATTTGAATAAAAGGGAAATGATAGTTCTAATTCCTATTTTCATTTTTATTGTATGGATTGGAATTTATCCTTCAACATTTTTACAATTGACTGAATCTGCTTCACAATCGATACTACAACATGTTTCTACATATACTTTTGATTTTCTAAAATAACTGGGATGATGATGAAAAAACTATTTTTAATTTTATCAGCAGTATTTCTTTTACCGTTTGGCAATATTTTGGCTGCGAGTGGGGAGACTCACACTTTACCCGATCCATTGATGGTTTTACCGTTTGTTATTCTTCTTATTATGATTGCAACAGGTCCTCTTTTTTATCATCATTTTTGGGAACGAAATTATCCAAAAATTGCAATTGCGCTTGGTACAGTAACAGTTTTGTACTATATTATTTTCTTGAACGATACTCACAGCTTGCTTCATACAGCCGCGGAATATATCTCTTTCATCGCTTTGCTTGCGTCGTTATTTGTCGCCTCTGGCGGGATATTAATTAAAGTTGACCGCAAAGCAACGCCTTTACTCAACATTATTATTCTTGTTATCGGCAGTGTTATTGCAAATATAATAGGTACTACCGGTGCTTCGATGTTGTTGATTCGTCCTTTCATAAGAATTAATAAAGATAGAATTAAACCATATCATGTAATATTTTTTATATTTTCTGTTAGTAATATTGGCGGCGCATTAACGCCAATCGGCGATCCGCCACTGTTTCTCGGCTTCCTTCGAGGGATAGAATTCTTTTGGTTCATAACTCATAGCTGGTACATATGGCTTCCCACAATATTAATTTTAATGGCTATGTTTTATATAATTGATGTACGTAATAAAGATGGTCAAGATGAATCGGTTGAATACTCTGGTAAAATTGAATTTAAGGGCGCGAAAAATTTAGTTTATCTTTTGATAATCTTAATCTCAGTTTTTATTGATCCTAATGTTATTGGTTGGGTCCCTTCATTAGCACCGCTCCCGATAGGAATTAGAGAAATAATAATGTTCGGAGTAGTTTACCTTTCCTATAAAACTGCTGATGAAAATATTCTTAAAACAAATGAATTTAATTTCGAACCGATAAAAGAAGTTGCCTATTTATTCATTGGAATTTTTGCAACAATGATTCCGGCTTTGCAGATTATATCATACGAAGCCCGCCAATATGGTCAACAGCTTAATGCCAGTACATTCTATTGGGCTACCGGTTCATTGTCGGCATTTTTAGATAACGCACCGACATTCTTAAATTTCTTAAGTGCCGAATTAGGCAAGTTTGGTATGGATGTAAATGTTAAATCGGATGTTGCTGCGTTTGCAAATCAATACCCGTTATATATTCAAGCTATATCAATCGCGGCTGTATTCTTCGGTGCGATGACATACATTGGCAACGGTCCTAATTTTATGGTTAAATCTATTTGCGAACGTGCGGGAATTAAAATGCCGAGCTTCTTCGGTTATTTAATAAAATATTCGATTCCAATTTTACTTCCAATCTTTACAATAATTTGGTTGGTATTCATTTACGGCAGAGGTTGATATGAGAACATTTGATGAAGTTATTAAAAACAAAATTGACGGCTTGTATTACGGCAACAGGGTTTTGCTGCCTTTTATTTGTGATGTATTAAAGTGTACTATTGAAAACGATATTATTACCGATTTCAGTTTATCTAACAAAGGCGCGCATTACACTAAACATGAAAACTTTACCGAAATATATTTTCATGATTACAATAATCTTGATGAAGTTGTGAGCAAGTTTGAAACTGTAAAACTTGTCGTTGTGGAAAACGGTAAAGATATTTTTGATATAGGTAACCATAAAAAGATAGTGCTGCATTTACAGAAGAATCACAAATTAACAATTGAAGAAACCAACGAAGACATTTTGTTTATAGAGTAATTATGCCATTAAGCAATAACGAATATTTTCAATTGATGCCGTTCATTATTCTCGGCGTTGGAATAGTTATTTCAGTTTTAATAGAGATATTTTCAAAGAAAGGAGAATCACTCCTTCCTTGGTTCTCGTTATTACTTTTTCTAATAGTATCTGCAGATTCATTGTATTCTGTTGCGCAAAGTTCTGTAATATTTGGGGGAATGATGGAAGCGGGCGGTAAGCCAGCGATCTTCCATTTTATTTTCAATCTCGGTGCAATGTTAATTATAATTCAATCATCCGTGCTCGGTATGATGGTAATGGCGAGCGCGAAAGATTTGCTTGTTGTATTTATGGGGCTGGAATTGATGTCGATATGTTTTTATGCTCTAGCCGGCTTGAACCGTAAGAAACTTTCCGCCAATGAAGCTTCAATGAAATATTTTTTGCTCGGTTCTTTTGCTACAGGTTTTATTGTTTATGGAATTGCTCTAATTTACGGAATGAGCGGATCAACAAATATTCAGAATATTGTTGAAAATTTTGGAACATATTCATCCAACATAGTTTTTGTAACCGGTTTTGTAATTTTACTAATCGGGTTTAGTTTTAAAATTGCTGCTGTTCCATTCCATATGTGGGTACCGGATGTTTATCAAGGTTCTGCTACAACCGTAACAGGGTTAATGTCCACAACCGGCAAAGCGGCTGCGTTTAGTGTTCTCATAATTTTAATTACAGCAATATTTGCAAACAATCAACCGAATATTTTCGCACCACTATTTTCAGCGCTTGCTGTTGCATCAATGTTGTTCGGAAGTATTGTTGCTATCGCACAGAAAAATTTAAAAAGAATGCTTGCGTATTCATCAATTTCTCATGCCGGTTATATGGCTATAGGATTGGCTGCCGGAAATACTTATAGTATTGCAGGTATAATTTTTTACTTGGCTGTTTATGCTTTTATGAATATCGGCGCATTCGGTGTTATTTCGATAATTGAAGATAATAATGATTCTAGAACGTCGCTCGATTCATACGCGGGATTGAATTCTAAGAACCCTGTTCTTGCCGGGTTTATGGCTTTGTTCATGTTTGCGCTTGCAGGCATTCCGCCGTTAGCAGGTTTTTTTGGTAAGTATTATGTTTTTGTCGGCGCAATTCAAGCTGATTTAACATGGCTTGCAATAATAGGTGTTCTTTCAAGTGTTATAAGTGTTTATTTTTATATTCGTCTCGTTGTCTATATGTATTTTAAAGAATCGGTAGAGAAGTTTAATATAGAAGTTTCACCTTATTCGCTTGCGGCTGTTATAATTTCAGGCTTGTTTGTTTTGGTTTTTGGACTTGTGCCGGATTTATTATTAAATGTAATTACAGCAGTACTTAAAATGTAATTTTTCATTAATATTTTTCTTTCTTACTTTTACTTCGAAATTAACTCGTCGTTGATAAAATGATACCTCTTTATTCAGCACAGCAAGTTCGCAATGCAGATTCTTATGCAATTAACACTCTTGGGATTCCAAGCATTGTGTTGATGGAAAACGCCTCACGCAGCATTTATGAACAAACCATAGCGCAATATGCAGAGTTAATCGAGAATAGAAATGTTGGAATAGTCTGCGGAAAAGGGAATAACGGCGGCGATGGTTTTGCTGTAGCCCGGCATTTCTTTAACAATAATTTTAATGTTAGGATTGTTTCTCTCGGCGGTGAAGAAGAATTAAAAGGCGACGCGCTTATTAACTTTAGAATAACAAAAAATCTTATAACAGAATATCCGCAATCAAAACTTCTTATATATGAATCAACACGGGATTTGTCGATACTTGAAGATTGTTCAATTATTATTGACGCAATGCTCGGCACAGGAACCCGCGGTGAACTTGGGGAACCGTACAAAAGTATTGTTGAAAAATTAAACTTGCTAAACGCATATAAAATTGCGCTCGATCTTCCGACCGGTTTGGATTTGGAAAACTCTTCAGGTGAAGTAATTTTTAACGCTGATTCAACAATTACTCTTTCCGAATACAAGTCTGGTCTGTTTTATGGAAAAGGGTATTTACATTCCGGTTATATCATAAAAGGATATATTGGTATTGGCGATGAATATTATCAAAAACAAAATATTACAGATTATTTGGTTGAACCCGAAGATGCTTTTTGGGGGCTGCCTGCTAAAGAATTAAATTTGCACAAATACTCGGCGGGTAAAGTTTTTGTTATTGCCGGTTCAGGTAATATGCCGGGAGCTTCCATTTTCACGACGAATGCTGTTCTAAAATCCGGTGCTGGTGCTTGTTTTCTTGCATTTCCTAATTCAGTTAAATCTGTCGTTCAAACAAAATTAGATTCGGCAATTGTTTATTCATACAATGATGGGATTAGAGAATTTCTTTCACCCGAAAATATTAAAGAATTGGAATCAAAAATTGAATGGGCAGATGTAATTGCAATCGGTCCCGGGCTCGGACGTGAAGAATCTACTCTTGAAGCGGTTCGTGATATTATACATAGTTATAAAAACAAAAAATTTGTAATTGATGCTGATGCTGTTTTTGCGCTTGGCAACGGGGAGTATAAAAAAGTAAATCTAAAAGGGAAAATACTTACTCCTCACCATAAAGAATTTGCCGATATGATTGGATCGGAATTAAGCGAAGTAGAGAATAATCTAATAAACTTAGGAAAATCTTTTGCATCGGAAAATTCTTGTTACCTTGTTTTAAAAGGAGCTCCAACAATCATATTTAATCCGGAGGGCGAAGCATTTATTAATTCCAACGGAAATCCAGGTATGGCAAAATTCGGTACGGGTGATGTTTTAACGGGAATTATAGCATCGTTCATTTCTCAATCAAACGAAGTTGAAGATGTATTGATTTCGGCAGTTTATATTCATAGTCTTGCGGCAGATTTGCTTGTTGAAGAAAAAACCGAATTCGGTTTTACCGCATCTGACATTATAGAAAAAATTCCATATGCAATTAAATTTATTGTTAACTCGTTTATACAAAATTCTTGATTTGAAAAAGGTCTATTTTGTTTATATACCGTTAATAGTCTATTGGGTCATATTGTTTGTATTTACCACCATACCTGTTGACACAATGCCAAAATTATTCGATGTACAAGATAAACTTGAGCACTTTTTGGCTTATTTTGTTTTAAGTACATTGTTGTTTCTATCCTTACATTTTCAAAACCAATATAAATTCATTAAAAAGAATGTTGTTGCTGTAACAATAATTTGCATAATGCTTTACGGTGCAATAGATGAACTTCACCAAATTCTAATCCCAGGTCGCATGGCCGATATTTTCGATTGGATAGCCGATTTTATGGGCGGCAGTTTGGGCATTATTTTTACATCTTTATTTGTCAAATTTGTAAAACCACAAATAGGATGATTTTCTGCATCGTTGTGAAGGAACAATTTTATAATAATCGTGTAAAATTTTGAGTATTAATTGACAATTCACAAATGATTTTATAAGTTTTGCACGGAATTTTGAGATTACTGGAGGAATAAAGTGGCTTTAAAAAAGAACCCAAAAGTTGATTTAAAAAGACATTATCAACGGGTGTATGAAACAAGTTTAGTCATTGCTTTGCTTTTGACTATTGTAGCGTTCAAGTTTTTCCCGACTTTCGAACAAGAAGAATTACAAATGGATGCTACGCAGGAATTGGTTAATATAGAAGATGTTGTAAATACAAAACAAGAAAGTGCACCGCCTCCACCACCAAAACCGCCTATTCCGATTGAAGCACCGTCTGATGACGTATTGGAAGACATCGCAATTGGCGAAACAGATCTTGATGTTGACGAAGTAGTATCTGCACCGCCTCCGCCTCCTAAACAGGAAGTAAAAGAGGAAGAGGAAGAAGCTGTATTCTTTGTTGCAGTTGAAGATCAGCCGGAACCAATCGGCGGAATCGAAGCGATTCAGTCCAAAATTGTATATCCTGAAATTGCGAAAAGAGCAGGCGTTCAAGGTAGAGTTTTCATTAAAGCATTTGTTGATGAAACAGGAGTTGTAAGAAAAGCAGAAGTTATAAAAGGTATAGGTGCCGGTTGCGATGAAGCTGCCGTTGCTGCTGTTATGCAAACTCAATTCAAACCAGGAAGGCAAAGAGGTAAAGCTGTTAAGGTTCAAGTTTCGATTCCTATTGTTTTCAAGCTTCAATAAATTTTAAAGGCGCTCTTTTTAGAGCGCTTTTTATTTTCCCATCCTAACCAACCATTTTAAAATTTGGTATTAAAGTTTACTTTATGTTCATCCAATAATCTAATATCTTATACACATTGTTTTTGGGCTATTCCAAAAATATGAAACCGCTAATAGTTTTTTAGAGAGTAGAATCAATTGAATATTATTGATATTAACGACTTATTCTTTCAATATGAGACAGATAATAATTTTAAACTATTTGTTAAGAATTGGAGTGTTTCGCAAGGTTCTTTTGTTTCTATAATTGGACCTAACGGTTGTGGAAAATCAACCTTTCTAAAACTCTTAGCCGGAATTCATAATCCGTTTTCAGGTGAAATTAAAATACACGGTAAGAAAATTGGAGAAATAAAAAGAAAGAATTATTCGAAATATATTTCTTATGTACCTCAATCGGTTGTTTCTGTATTCCCGTTTACTGTTTATGAAATTGTGATGATGGGAAGAACGCCATACCTTAATCAGTTGGGATTTGAAAAAAAAGACGATTGCATTGTTGTTGACGAAGCTTTGGAATTATTGGAATTGAATGAAATGCGAAATAAGGGCATCAATGAAATATCCGGCGGTGAGTTACAGAGAGTTTTTATTGCCAGAGCTCTCGCGCAAAAAGCAGATATTATTCTTTTGGATGAACCTAATTCACATCTTGATCTTAAACATCAAATAGTAATATTTGAATTGTTGGCTAAATTGGCTGAGCAAAATAATCTGACCGTCATTTCGGTTTCTCATGATCTTAATATGGTCGGAATTTATTCGAAAGATGTAGTCTTTATGAATAATGGTACTATCCAAATAATTGGCGATAAAAAACAAATTTTTACAAAAGAAAATATTCGGAAAGTATTTAATGTCAATGTAGAAGTGTATCCTTCTCAAAACAATTACTCGGCGAATGTATTAATCGAACCGCAAAAATAAATTACAAATTGAAAATCAATTATAGAAATACTGGCTTTGTTACTTCGGCATGCATACTCGCGTTGATCTCACTTTTTATTTTATCATATACAAAATATGATCTTAATGGTTTGTCTTTAGCTAATTACAAGTTCGATTATATAGGCAACGTTTTAAATATTATGATGTTCGGGCTAATAATATTAGGTTGCTTGGGTATCGGTTTTACTAAAAATCCTATTGATAAAAAAAGACTCACATTTATAAAAACATTGTTAATGTTAGTAATATTAATAAATATTTCGGCATACATCATTACAAAATATGAACTGATCGCTGGCAGCGGTTACATATTTAATATTGCATTTAAAAAAGCTGTTACGGGGTTTTTATTTATTGTTTCTAATATAATTACTTTATATGTCATTATTTATGTATGGGGAATTATTTATGGGATTGAAAAATTATTTGAGTTGAGAACTCTTGTTAGAACATTAATGGCATCCGTCCTATTATTTCTATTTGCTTTGTTTTATGTTTGGAATGTTAATTCATATTCCGAGGAAAGAATAGAAAATAAAAAATATAAATATGGACTTATACCCGGTGCGGCAGTTTATAGCAAAGGTAAACCGAGCCCGGTTTTCAGCGCAAGAATAAGAAAATCGTTTGAATTGGCTAAAATTAATACAGTAGAAAAACTTGTATTAACAGGCGGAAAAGCTCCCGGTGAAATAACCGAAGCCGAAGCTGCCATGAAATATTTGATTGATCTTGGAATAAAACCGAATAGATTGATTGTTGAGAATGAAACATCCACAACCGTTGAACAAATTAAGTTTATTAAAAATGAATTATTCGAAAAAGAATTATCAAGCGAAGTTCTCATAATTTCTGACGGATTTCATTTATCGCGCTCAATTCAAATTTGTAAATTTTTTGGTGTGCAGGCAACGGGTGTTTCATCAAATTATAAATTATCTTTTGAAAAAACTTTGTTTTATAGAACAAGGGAAAGTGTGGCTTTACTTTTGTTTTGGTTTTTTGCTATTTAGCAACACTTCAATTTCTAAAAATTTGGAGAAGCTATGGAAAATTTTGAACTGATGGAAAAATATGGACATGAGCAGATTGTTTATTGTTCAAATCCGGAATCTGGACTTAAAGCATTAATTGCTATTCACGACACTACTTTGGGCCCGGCTTTAGGCGGAACGAGAATGATGAATTATCCTTCCATTGAACTTGC
>CAZRMG010000090.1:0-8163 GCA_964601095.1 uncultured Melioribacteraceae bacterium
AAAGATTTTGTACAGTTTCTTTGCCGAGGTAATGATCAATCCTAAAAATTTGTTCTTCGTTCCATGATTCCATTAATTCGTTTTTTAATTCCTCTGCGGACTTCAAATCATAACCGAACGGTTTTTCAATTATAAGTCTTTTCCAACCGTCGTTTTGGATATTCAATTTATGGGCTGCAAGATTTTTGGGAATAACAGAATATAAATTCGGGGGAGTTGATAAGTAAAACACAGTATTACCGCTAATTTTATATTCACTTTGCAGCGACTCAATTCTACTTTTTAGAATCGCGAATTCGTTTGTGTTTTCGCTGTCGAGCGGCTGGTAAAAAATTTTTTTAATAAACGAATCGATCTTTGATAAATCATCTATTTCCTTAAACTCGTGCAGTGCAGCTGATATTTTTATTCTAAAATTTTCATCTGTGAATTTACTGCGGGAAACACCAAGCAAAGCAAAATTATCCGGCAGCAAATTTTGTACATACAAAGAATAAATAGCCGGCAATAGTTTACGTTTTGTTAAATCGCCCGAAGCGCCGAATATCACAAATACGTGATCGCCGGGTTTGTTCATTTCGTTTCCTTTCATTTTTATTCCTTGTACGATTCGATGCCGATGTTAATTAAATGATTCACCGGTAAAAATAGTTCAAAAATATATTTATTTGTCATTTCGAACGCAGTGAGAAATCTTAAAATTTTCAAAAAGATTTCTCGGTCGTTCTGTGAACTCCCTCGAAATGACAAACGTTATTTTTCAGAGATCTATAATTAGTAAATGCTGCTTGTTTTTACTTTTTATTCTCTTTAAGACTTTTTTGCTTCTTGTTTTCTTCTATGCGCTTATTTGCCGGAATTGCAAATGTGAATTTGCCTTTTAATACACAGCCAGGCCTGCCCGGAATGCAGTCTGTTTTTAATCTCACACAAAATGTTTCATTCTTATCTATGAATTGGCACGAAAAAGAACTCATATTATTCTCTGTTAATTATTTTTTCTTTAATAAAATTGTAACGCATTGCAATTCATTTTCAAGCGAGTAATTTTCCTTCTTCTGCGCAGCGAGGTAATTTTCGAATATACTTTTCTTAACAGGAAATTTATCCGATAGTTCATTAACCCGCATTTCAATTTTCGTATATATATAATTATCTGTATCTGCGGTTTCATCCGGCAATTGCGTAACAGTATCAATAACTGAAAAATTGCTTTCGCTTATCTGTTTAAAGAATTGTGTTTCCCTTGGGCATCTTGTATAATTTGAAACCGCTTCGTCGGGTAAATAACAGTCGTCAAGAATTACATATCCCCCGTCCGTCAAACATTTTTCCAGATTTGCTAATGTTTGAGATACATCTCCTAAAACAGGGCCTACCGAAGCAAGAAGCGCAAGATTAAAATCCTTCAACCCGTTAATCAGTTTTACAGCATCACCGTTTATGAAAGAGCATAATTTTTCAACACCGTATTCTTTTGCTTTAGTTTTTGCATCTTCAACAAATTCCGGCATTGCATCAATTCCAAAAACTTCAGCGTTCAATTCTTTTGCAATCGGAATAGTTATAGCGCCTTTACCGCAGCCAATATCCAAAATCCTTAAATGGTTTTCGTGAAGTTTATTCTTAGTTATTACACTTAATATTTTTCCGGATGAAGAACCAATTTCCCATAAATCTTGCAATAAATATGGAATGAATTGTTTCAGCTCAGGTTCAAAGCAATCAAGCGTTTCTAAAAAATCTTTTTCGAAATTATCCATATAAGTTTAGTCTTCCTTTTTTTTACGAAAAAGTGCAGCACCCCCGAATCCGCCAATAATTGCAATATAAAAACCGAGATCATACCACCAACCGGTATTATATGTTTCATAAATGCGGATTGAGTGATCAAAAAATAAACTCCACAATAATGAGATTGGTGCAATCCATCCGTGCCAAACTCCCATAAAAAATCCCGCAGGTTCTTTTACAGAACTTGAACCGCCGCCGGGCATACAACTTTGTAATAGCACAACCGCGACAACTAATACGATCAACAAAATATAGTTTTTGCTTCTCATGGTTCACCTTCTAATTAAATTTTCTTTTCAAATATTATTTGTGATTTTTTTTCAACAAACCCCAAGTGTTTGTAAATCTCATGGGTTTCTTCTCTTAATGAATTGCACCTTATTCGCAATCGTGATTCTCCCTTGCCTTTAATCCAATCAATCGCATGTTCTATTAAATTTTACCGATACCTTTGCCGTGAAAAGACTTATGAACAACTAAACTAACTACTTCACCATACGTTCCCCCGGCGAGTCTTGTATCAATCATTGCCTGAACACAACCAACAATATTTCCTTGATTATCTTCTGCAACAAAAACATTTCCGGTTTTATCATAATAATTATTTTAACACGATTTTTTATTTCATCGGCTACCTCATCATATCCAAGTTGGTTTAACAAACCAATTAACTGAGTTATATCGTTTTCTTCAACTTCTCTAATACTAATTACGTTGTGCAATCATTTTTGTTTTATAATTCTCCAATTTGATTTTCATATTAATTCAAAAGACAATTTACTTTTCGTAATTATCATTATGAAATACAAAGATATATTTAATGTCCTTTTGTAATAGTTTTTAAAGATGTTTTATCAATCAATCCCGGTGCAATTAATTTAATCCATATGCCGATTTTCGCTTTTGTTGTCATCACAAGTTTTCTTTTCCTTTTTGCTGCGGCGGTAATTATTTGCCGAGCACATTCTTCGGCGCTCATTACATTTGATTCATCGAGATGACTTTTACCGACAGCTTTTCCGTCGCCGCCGAGAGCCCGCTCGCGCACTTCGGTTGCTACAAAACCCGGGTATATCACGGTAACAGTTACACCGGAGTTCATTAATTCAATACGGAGCGAATCGAAAAATCCTGCCATTGCATGTTTGCTTGCAGCATAAGCAGTTCGCGTTGGAACGCCGATCAATCCCGTTAAACTTGAAATACCCACAATTCTTCCTTTTGATTTTTTCAAATACGGAAGTGCGTAATAAGTGCAATAAACACTGCCGAGGTAATTCACAGCCATGATTTTTTCAAATAAGTCTATCTCTGTAATGTCCTCAAACTTTGCCCACATTGAAATACCGGCATTGTTAATCAATGTATCAATTCTTCCGAATTCTTCGATTGTTTTATCAATTAAATATTTGCAATGCTCTTTTTCCGAAACGTCGGTTTGAACTGTAATTACTTTTGCGCCGAGCATTTTAGACTTATCGGCAAGTTCATTCAATTTAGTAATATCTCTTGCTGCGAGTGAAAGATGAGCGCCCTGCTCGGCAAGTTGAATCGCCAACTCTTTACCAATCCCTGCCGAAGCACCAGTGATAATTATTACATTATCTTTGAGCATTTTTACTCCAGTAATTTTTCATTATTTCTTTTGTCCAGTTTGGTTGGCGAACTTCCTCGCTTGGCAAGAACTCGACAAAAACCGGTTTTATGTCCAGTACCGGTGTTCCATCAATAGCATCTATGTTTTTTACAAACAAAATATTTTTTTCTCTTTTCAAAATTTTGACTACTGTTAATCCTATTTTATTTGGTCGATTTTTATGTCGCTGGGCAAATATTCCAACTTTCGGAAGCTCTGTATTATTACGGGGATGACGTGAGCCGATAACAATGTTGTTATCAAAAACTTTATGAAAATAGAATACAATTTCTGCGTGGGAAAATTCTTCTATTCCGGTTAAACTTTCTTCACCATATTTTTCATCAAAAATAATTTCCGAAATTGTTCCCCCCAGATAATCGTCTTTGACTTCAGCGCGTTTATTTTTTACGTAACCTATTGGTGCAAGGGTAATATTAATCTCTTCCATTATATTCCTATTTTTATTCCGTCATTGAATAAGGCAGCGATTTATCATCCGTTGCCCAATTTTTATTTGGTTTATTTGTCATAATAAATCTTAATTCGCCGCCGCTTATAATTTCATCATGAGTTATAAAACTTCTGTTGATTTCGATTCCATTTAAAATAAGTTTATCGATATAAATATTCCTTTCGGATAGATTTTCCGTAATTATCCTAAACGTGTATCCGTTTTCCAAATTAATTTCCGCTTTATCAATGCAAGGACTTCCTATAACATACTGATTACTACCCGGCGTTACGGGATAAAAGCCCAGAACGCTGAATATGTACCAAGCTGACATTTGTCCGCAATCGTCGTTTCCGCACAATCCATGCGGTTCTGGCCTGTACATTGAATTTACAATCTGATGAATTCTCTCCTGTGTTTTCCATGGCTGCCCGGCGTAACAATACATATACGGTACGTGGTGCGAAGGTTCGTTGCCATGCACGTAATTACCGATCATTCCAACCCTTGTAACATCTTCACTTTCGCCAAGGTATTTTTGAGGCAGTTCATAATAAAACAGCGAGTCGAGCCAAACATTCAATTTTTCATTTCCGCCTATAAGATTAATAAAACCTTTTATATCATGCGGAACATAAAGTGAATAATTCCAAGCATTGCCTTCAATGTATCCTTGGTTGGCAACGCTTAAAGGATCGAACGGGGTTTTAAATGAATCGTCGGAATTTTTTGCGCGTATGTATTTTGTATTGATATCGAAAATATTTTTGTAATTATTTGCTCTTTTAAAGAATTCATCTACTGCTGATTTTCGTCCGAGCCGTTCGGCGAATCTATAAATTGTCCAATCATCATAAGCATATTCAAGAGTTTTTGAGGCGGAGTTTGAACTTATATCTTCAGGTACATAGCCGAATTTTTTATAAGAACCGATGCCGTCGTACAAATCATAATTTGAACTTGCAAGACAAGCTTCAAAAGCTTTATCGACATCAAAGCCGCCGATCCCTTTTATATATGCGTCAACAATAACCGGAACTGCATGATAACCTATCATACACCAATTTTCATTTGCCCAATGTGACCACACCGGCAATATTTTATGAACACTTTGTTCGTAATGGGTAATAAACGAATTGATAATATCACTTGTTCGTTTTTGCTGAACTATTGTATACAAAGGGTGAAGTGCGCGGTAAGTATCCCACAAGGAAAACGTTGTGTAATTTTCAAATGAATCTGTTTTATAAATGTTCTGATCGAGTCCGCGGTATTCTCCGTTTACATCCGAGAAAATTGAAGGATTTAGAAAAGCATGATACATCGATGTATAAAAATTTATTTTCCTGTCTTCAGGTGCATTGATAGTAATTTTAGAAAGTTCTTTATTCCACAAATCTTTTGCGGATTGTTTTGTTTTTTCAAAATCCCAACCAGGTATTTCGGTTTTCAAATTCTCAACAGCGTTTTTTGTACTCACACCCGAAACTGCAAGCTTAACTAATATCTCTTCGCCTTCTTCGGTATCAAAATCAAAATAACATTTAATTTTGTGCCCGGCTCTCTCCGGGAAATTCTTATCCTCATTAAACTTTCTCCAGAACCCGCGATAGATTAATTGCTCATCATTCATCAAACCGTATGATTTAAATGGTTTTGAAAATTCCATAGCGAAATAAATATAACGAGTGCGCGCCCATCCGTTTGTTTGCCTGTAACCCGTAACAAGTGTTTTATTTTCTACTCGCACGAATGACCACACAACCTTTCCTTCGTAATTATAAATACCGGAAGTCAAATCCAGAATTATATGTGCGTCTTCGGATTTTTGAAATTTGTATTTATGAAAACCCGCTCGTGCCGTTGCCGTTAATTCTACATCAATATTATAATCGTCCAATTTAACGGCGTAAAAACCTGGACTTGCTTTTTCATTCTCATGGGAAAATCTTGATCGATAACCGCTTTCCGGGTTTTCTTTTGTGCCCGGGTTTAATCTCAACTTTCCAACTGTCGGCATTAATAAAAAATCACCGAGATCGCTGTGTCCGGTTCCGTTAAAATGAGTATGAGAAAAACCAACGATTGTGTTGTCCGAATATTGATACCCGGCACAATATTTATAAACATCGGGATTATAACCATTTCCGTAACTGTACAAAACTGTATCTGTTTCAGGACTTAATTGCACAAGTCCGAACGGAACAGAGGCGCCGGGAAATGTGTGTCCCATATCGTCCGTCCCGATAAAAGGATTAACATAATCGTAAGGTGTTTTAAAAGTTTTATTTTGCTGCGCATGTAAACACATTAAATTCGTTACAACAAAAAGTAAGATTATGATTGAAGGAGGAACAATTCTTTTAAGCATTTTTCACCGGTTGATAAATTTATAAAGAGGATTGAGTGCAAATTACAGATTTGTTTGGAAATACAAAATAAAAGCCCGTTTATCTTTCCGGGCTTTTGTAATGTTTTGTAGAAATCTAAATTATTTCGGATAGGATTAGAAAATCATTTTAGATGAGGAGTACTTCTTTAATATTTCTAAATTAATTACCGTACTGTCGAAAGTGAATAATAAAGCTGCTGCTCCAATGCTTCAAGGTCTTCCCTAATTTTTTGTTTTACGCTTTCAGTTTCTTCGGCAATATCAGCAATCAGTTTTTTATAATAGTCTATACCTTCGTTTAAATTCTTTCGGAAAGAGACCAAAAATTCTTCAGAATATGCCGATGCATTTTCAATTTTCTCTTCGATTTTACTTTGCAAATAATCTATATAGAGTGATAATTCTTTTACAAACATATTCGGACGATTGGGGTGTGTGATTAAATTAATTCTATCGTAAATATGATCAACCATTTCTTTTAGATTAACAACTTTATTAAAGTACGCAATATTTGGACCCGGACAAACCGATACCGCCATACTTTGCTTTTTCATTTCAATCTTATTAACAATCAACGGAGTTACGGTTAAACCTTCGCACAGGCAGACTTTTTCAACAACTTTGTCGTATGCCTGTTTAAGCTTTCCGTTAAGATTGCTGTTCTTCAATTCGTTTAACTTTTTGTTTATATATGTTGTTGATGCCGTGCATATCGGTCTATCTGAAAATTCTTTGTTGGATACTAAAAATTTCTTTGGACATGGGCTGCCGGGTTTTCCATCTTCTATTCTTTTATATTTTTCCAAATCCTTGCTGTTATCGCGCAGACTGTTAAACGGAACACCGAGCGGTGAAATAGAACTTAAGTACAAATCTTTTTCTTCGGCGGAACGGAGTTTTTCCAAAGTATAGTCATCAACATTCATCACCTCCGGCACAAGAAGAAATGGGGAACCCCAACCGACAGATTTTACTCCGTAGTAGCGAAGTAAAAATTCATGTTCGGATGATTTACCAACTCCGCCTTGAACAGTTACATCAAAATTGAGTGTGTCGGTATTTATATGTATCTCTTTTTTAATAAGCGCGGGCAACAGTAATTCTTTAATTGAATTATGCAACTCTTCCCTTCGATCCTTAAATTCTTTTAGAATTGGTCCCAAGAGAAGTCCGTCGCTTGCAAATGCATGACCGCCGCAATTTAATCCGGATTCAATTCTAAATTCCGAAACCCATAATCCTTTCTTTGCAAGGAATTTTCCTTGAATTAAAGCCGAGCGGAAATCGCTAACCTTAATAATAATTTTCTTTTTTACTTTGCCTTCGGCGTCGGGATAAAAATCTTTAAACGATTCCATATAGCTGTATAATTTCGGATTCATACCCGCGGAAAATATTATTGAGCTGTTAAGATCGCTTTGTGCATAGCCGCGCAAAGCTGCGTGTGCGTCGTTATATTCAGCCGGCAACTGTTCGTTGTTCGAATCGTAATTTGTTTTATCAAGCTTCGTCATAATATTTACGTTAATCGATCCGCAGGTAATGTTATCCCTCAATTTATTTTGCAAACGCTCAACATATTCGGAATCTTTCGAAAGCATCATTTCATTGTAAATTCGCTTTAACTCGGAATACTCGGGAAGCATATCGAAATATTTTGTTATCTCGCTTCCTTTTTCAAAAGCAGAATTTTTTAATTCATTAAACTGCTTATCAACAATTTCCTTCATCAAATTTAAATAAGCAGTAATTCTTTTTGCGCGCGAATCTTGTTCGGCGGTTTTTATTTGAAGATAAGGTTTGCCCATTTTTTCAAAATAAAACTTTCGCAGCCGCTCCATTAATGTATCATCAACCAACGATATCACCGAAGAAATTCCGTACCTC
>CAZRMG010000090.1:8178-9135 GCA_964601095.1 uncultured Melioribacteraceae bacterium
TGCTTTCCTAAATAGTTAAAACATGCCTTGTAAGATTTATTAAATAATTGATTTGGGAAATAATTCTTTCTTTTTCTATGAATTGCAATTAAAGAAGGATTTACAATTATTTTACAAAACTTGTAACTAATATATAAAACGAAGCGATAAGCAGGAAATAAATAATAAATCCCCTGCTTATGCGAACCTTCATGTCTTTTAAATTGTCCATTTTCAAAGATGTAATCGCTTGTTTAACTTAGACTAATTTTAAACCTGCACGTCTTTCCCCCGCGTTTTAAGGATTCAAGTAGCTCAACCTCAACATCTTGTTTTAAATAAGTCGAAAACATTTCCCTAACATATCCTATCGAACAATGGCAGTACGTTCCTGAAAGTCCTTCGGGCCCGTTTTCAACCAAGGGACAAAGGCAATACCCGTTTTCAACTTTAAGACCGTCGGGATTTTTAACATATCTAAACTCTATAACATTATTCTCAAACTTAGCGGCTTCTTCACCGGTGTACTTGTTTATATTTTCTACAAAAACTTGAGGTGAAATTTTGGGAATGTCTTCGGGTTTTATATTTCTTTCATGAAGTGAACCGAGGTAACACTTTTGCCCGTTAATTTCCATGATCTTTGATTTTGTTTTATCGTCAAGCTCGGAGTCCATTACTTCCATAAATCTTTTAATCCAAGTTTGGCTAAATTCTACTTTCTTTTCACACGATGTTTCTTTGGAGCTATTAGATAACGTTGCAGCACATATTTTTTCCACTCCGCCAAAACAAACAGCAGAACAAGTAAACGCGCCGACTTTAAACGACGATGTAAGAAAATCCCTCCTTTCCATAAATCCCCCTTTTTTGTTTAAATAGTATAGCCCGTTGTGTCAATTAATTATTATAAAAGAATAGAACACGGATTATTATGATTATTATCGCTGATCATTTTTTATCATAATAAATCATAAA
>CAZRMG010000091.1:0-9121 GCA_964601095.1 uncultured Melioribacteraceae bacterium
TGCCATTTTTTGTTGAAGAAGTCCGCTTATTTTTCGAAGAATAATTCCGAGATAACTAATTATGATCAGCGAAAACGGAAGAACAACAAGTGAAAAAAGAGTGAGTTTCCAACTTATTGAAAGAGCTATTCCAAGAAAGACAATAATTTTTAGCGGCTCGCGGATTAAATTTAGAAACACGGCAGAAACGCTAGTCTGCACCATATTTACATCGTTGGTTATTCGCGAAATCAAATTCCCGGTTTTTTCATTCTTGAAAAAACTCATAGGCAGTTTATGCAGATGGTTGTACGCTTCATCGCGCATATCGCGAATCATTCCCTGTTCAACGTGAGCCATTGCATATGCTTGGAGATATCCGAAAAGATTTTTACCGAGGAAGGCGATAATAATCATAACGCAAATTTTAAATAAAATATCGGAAGTATCGCCGCTGAAAATAAAAGCTTGTATTCCCGAAGTAATACCGCTAATAAAATTCGAAAGCCAACTTCCGCCGGTGTTCTGAACTTGAGTTTGGATCTGTTGCGTTGTTTCAGATCCGCCAACGCCCGCTTGCTGAAATAAAGTATCGAGAAGCGGGATTGAAAGATAGATTGATGCGCCGTCGAGAAGAGCAGATAATATTGTAAAAACCATCGAAGCGGAAAGCTGCTTCCAATATTTTTTAACATATTTTAATATTCTTATGTAAGTTTTCATTAGGATTAGAAAGTGAGATCGTTTATTCCGCAACCGCCGGCAATTCGTATTTCATCAAAAACGACGTCCGTTACGAAATCATAAATAGTTATTTGCGATATGCCTTCATATTGTTGATCAAAAAATAACAAGTTTCCCTGAACTAATAAATTTTTATAAATCGGACCTTTGAAAATCCGTTTAACGGTTTTTTCCGCCGCATTTATTATCAGTAATTCATTTTTAGATGAAGAACTTTTATTTGAACGATCAACAATTAGAAATAAATACTTTTCATCCGGCGACCATAGTAGATTCTTGATCTCATCATCAACTTCTGCAATTAAAACTTCAGCACGTTTTTTTTGATCGCGGAGATAAATCGATTTTTCATTTTCATCTTCGGTAATTCTCAGTTTATATGTACCCGCCGGCGAATACATTTGAAATTTACGAGAAGGCGGTTTCGGAAAGCCGTCCTTTGTTAATAAAAACTCTCTCGTTGAGGAATATTTCTTACTGCCTGATTTATCAAAAGCGAATATTGTTTGTATAATTTTTTCAGTTTGAATAGAATCCGGTTTAGTAAAATTTACTTTAAACGTATCCTTATTTTCCCAGTAAGAATACAGTTGCAATCCATTTCCGAATTCCGCGATTTCGTCAATCTTATCTTTTTCTGTATCGTACATATATAATCTTACATCACGAACATATGGGAAACTACCCTGTTTACCGTAACCGAGCGCGGTGATTATGAATGCAGTGCTTCTGTCGGATGAATGATTAATCGAAAGTACTTTTCGACCCCACCGGCTCCACAATAATTTCGATTGTTTTTTTAACAAATTATAATTGTAAACAGAAGGCCTGCCTTGATATTTGGCAAGAAACAGGACGTTTGAAAACGGATCGTTAATGTTGTTATTGTTATTAACAATTTTGTAATTAGTAATTAACTGATTACTAAATAGTTCGTAAGCTTTTTTACCGGCATCGAATGCAGTTGAGAATTTTCCGTAAAGCAGAATAAAACGGGCTTGATCGGCCTGCTCAATTTTTACATCCCGCCAAAGCTGTAAATCAATTTTAGATTTGTAAATATCTGCTTCTTCGTAAGTTTTAAATTCACCGAGATTAATCGCATTACTATTTTCAGTCTCCTCTTCCAATTTTATATCGTCGCAATTAGCAACAAATATTAAGAGAAGAAAAAGACAAAATATTTCGGCTAATCTCTTTTTCATCACAAATCGTTTCTCTTCATAATTAAAGATATGATTTTACAATCATCTTATCCACGCGGATGATGATCACGGTGAACTTGTTTAATATAATCGCGGTCGATGTGCGTGTAAATCTGCGTTGTTGAAATATCCGCATGGCCCAGCATTTCCTGCACGGCACGCAGATCTGCCCCGCCCTCCAGAAGATGTGTCGCAAAAGAATGCCTAAATGTATGAGGATGAATCTCTTTTTTTATACCCGCATCTTTGGCATATTGATTAAATATTTTCCAAATCCACATACGCGAAAGTTTTGTTCCTCGTTTATTAAGAAAAATAAAATTCTCACTTTTATTTTTTTTCATCAAAAATGGGCGGGAAGATTTTAAATATTCGTTTATCCATTTAACCGCGCTACCGCCGACAGGCACAACTCTTTCTTTAGAACCCTTACCGAATACGCGAATTACTTCGTCGTCAAAAAAAAGATCACTCATTTTCAGATTTATTAATTCCGACACACGCAAACCCGAAGAGTAAAACAATTCAAGTATTGCTTTATCTCTCAATCCAAGTATGTTCGAAGTATCCGGTGTATTTAAAATACTATCAACTTCTTCAAACGATAAAACTGCAGGCAGTTTTCGGGATTTTTTTACCGAGACTAATTTTTCAGTCGGATTTTTTATTATATATTTATTGTATTCAAGGTATTCCCAAAAACCTTTTATTGAGGACATATAACGGGCAACTGTTGAGCTGTCAATTCCTTCTTCCCGCTGCCGTTCAAAGAATTGAGAAATCAAATCCGCATTAACTTCGTTGAAGTCTGTAATTTCATTCTCATGCAAAAAGGAAATAACTTTTTTTAGATCTGTTTCGTATGATTTAACTGTGTTATCGGAAAGATTTTTCTCGAAACGCAGGATTGTTAAATATTCCTTTAAAAAAACTTCCATAAGAATTATTCATCATCCTTAGCGGTTTCCATTTCATCCTGTTTGGGATAACGAATTCGTTTATGATGTTGACCGATCAATATGCTTTGAAATGCATCTTTAATTTTTTTGATATCTGAAAAAGTCAACGGCGCTTCATCGAGTTGTCCGTCGTCAATTCGAGCAGAAAAAAGATTATTAATTACATTCTCAATTTTCTGAGGTTCTGCGTCTGTCATTGATCTTACCGTTGATTCGCATGCATCCGCAAGCATTACCAGCGCAGTTTCTTTTGTGTTTGGTCTTGGGCCGGGGTAGCGGTATTCTTCAATTTTAACATTTTCCTCGCCGTACAAATCCTTAGCTTTTTCATAAAAGAACGTCATCTTTAACGTGCCGTGATGCATTGGAATAAAATCGATTATCTCTTTTGGTAAATTGTATTTTTTCGCAAGTTCGATACCGCGTTTAACGTGATTTAAAATTAAGTTTACACTTTGTTCCGGTTTTAATTTCTCGTGAATATTTTCAGATTGAATCTGGTTCTCAACAAAACTTGCCGGATCGAGAGATTTGCCAATATCATGATAATACGCTCCAACGCGTGATAATGTAGGGTTTGCGCCAATCTCCTCGGCGGCAGTTTCTACAAGAGTACCCATTATCATTGAATGATTAAAAGTACCCGGCGCGGTTCGGGATAAATCCTTTAATAAAGGATGATTAAAATCCGTCAATTCCAGAAGTGTTAAATCCGTTGTTATCTTAAAAATCTTTTCAATAAAAATAATCATCCCGTATGTGAACACCGGACTAATCAAAGCATTGGAAGCGGCAAACGCAAAACTTCCGATCATTTCATCAAAAGAATCGTATCGTTCCAAACCAAAAGCGATTATACTTACAACGTAACCGATAAGTATATATAAAAACGATCTGAAAATTTGAGTTCTGTTTTTAATATCACGGACTGTATATGCCGCAAGCCCGCCTGCAACAATATTCATAATTGTGAAAACATAATCGTTCCCGCGAAGACCGCCGACAATTAACGAAACAATAATTGTAACATAAAAACCGATTCGCGAATCGAATACAATTGTTAATAACATTGAAGCTACAGGTACTAATACCAAGAACTCCACAGGCGCCGAAACATTAATTTGGTGAATTAGAAAAGTGAGAAAACTAACAAACAAAACCGTAAGTGCAATCAACAATACCTTTGCATTGTCCTTATAGATTTTTTTACGGAATAAATAAATGTAAATTATCAAAGGAAGCATTACTATAAAAATGTGAATGAATTTGCCGAGGTTTTGCGCAAACCTATTCCAAAAACTTATATCTGCTCCTTTTGCTATTCTATATGAATCAATTTTAAGTTTTGTTTCGTGCGAGATTCTATCGTGTTTTGCAACTATCCTTTCGTTCTCGTTAACAATACCGATATTCCTCGGAACTCTTTCCTTTGCATTTTCAACGGCTTGATCGGTTACCGATTTGTTGAAAATCAAATTTGGTTTTAAAAAGTGAAGTACATATTCGGCAAGTGCTTCTTCAATTTCGTTGTTTCCACTTATAATGTTTTGCAGGTTTTGATCTATAAATTCTTCAACAGTAACTCTGTCAAAGAAATTGGTTTTTGGTACTATTTTTTCGAACCTTCCTTCACGCAGCGCAATACTGTCGCGGGCAATATCCATGTAAGAGATATTCAACAATCCCCGTACATAAATGCTGCTTAATAAATTAGCGGTTAAGTTTAATGATTCCCGCAAAGATTTGCTTTTATGTCCTCTAAAACTTGAAGGTTCTTTATATAATTTTTTAAGAGTTTCAAAAGATTGACCGCTCAAAAAAATACCGCTAATATTTTCACTTTCATTGCCGGAAGCGGACGAAAGAATTTCGATAATTAATGAATTGTATTTCTTTATGCTGTCGATATTTGTCTGCGCAACATTATTATCGCGTATAAAAATCGGCTGAACTTTTGCTGCGGCCTGTTGTTTTTCTTTTTCATATTGAGCAGGATTTTTCAAAATCTCAAAAGTAGTAGAAGCTATAAGATCGTTCTGAATCCAAATAGAACCAACGTTCACTTCGGATTCAATTGCCTCGCCTTTGGGAAACATCATAACAATAAGTAGAATTGTTATAAATATAATAAGCAATTTTACGCGGCGGCTTTCGCGGAGTTTTATTTTCGGATCGGTATTCATCAATTATTTAGAATCCGAATTTATTCGAAAAATATTTTGGAAAAGAAAAATATGCAGAAAGTTTTTTGACGGCATATTACATCCCGATCATTAATTTAAATTTCTGATTGAGATTTGAAACGGTGGTCAAACGTTCTCTAAATCTTTTACCGCTTCGTTAACCGTATTACAGATTTGCAGCACTCTGTGCAATTGCGAAATTTCAATAAGCGTTTTAACATTTTTTGTGGGCGATGCAAGACGAATGTGGCCTTCATTTGATTGCAAAATTCTGAATGCCAATAAAATTGCGCTTAAACCCGAACTGTCGCAATAATCAACTTCCGATAAATCAATTATCAATTTTCTGATTTCTTCCGTATGAAGCAGTATTGTAAATTCACCTTTAACAATACCGGCAATAGAAGCATCAAATCTTTTTTCGTTGAGTTTGAAAATTGCTATGTCGCCCTGCCGTTTTAATTCAAAATTAATGTTTTCGCTCATCTGGTTTTCGCCAATTTTATTATTTCACTACATAAATCTACAAATTCGACCGATTAATCAAAACACATTCATTAAAACATCTGTAAAAAATTAAGCAGGTTTCTGAACGCTACTTCGGCATTTTCAGGTGATCCGGCAAACTGGAAGTTATAATAAGATTCGGAATTTTCCTTTGTAAAGCTAATACGCAGTTTTGATTCCACAATATTCGCTACGGCACTGAAAAAAATATTTTCGTTTCTGTTTAGATCAATTACGGCGTCGAATGTTTTACCCTTTAGTTTATCGGTCAAATTCTGATCGGGCAGAAATAATTTTGTTTTTTCGAGCGGATTGAATGCGATAAACTTATACTTATCCTTTTCCGGCATCAAATTGTATTTGTGTTCCGGTAAAAAAAGAGTAACACTTTTTCGGTGAATTAATAGATATTTCAAAAGATCCTGTGCATGATAAAAGTCCGCATCACTTTCAGGCATTATTACAAAAAAATCCTGCGCGTCGGTAATGATTTTATTAAATACTATCGGTTCAAGATTTTTTTTCAAATACTTTTTACGGACAATAATTCTTGCCAATTTTAATTTTAGATTTTCTAACATTTGCCCTACTTAATAAGTTTTAAGAAATCATCTTCTGAAAGAATTGTAATTCCAAGTTTTTCTGCTTTATCGAATTTTGAACCAGGTTTATCACCGGCAACAACATAATCCGTATTTTTACTAACCGCCGATGTAACACTTCCGCCGTGCGACATTATTTTTTCTTTAGCTTCGTCACGGGACATTGACGAAAGTGTTCCCGTCAAAACGAAAGTTTTTCCTTTTAGAGAATCCGATAAAAGCTGCTTTTCTTCTGCGCTAAATTTAAGTCCGCTTTCCCGAAGTCGACCAATAATTTTTAAATTATTTTTTTCGCTGAAAAATCTCCTTACGCTGCTACTTATGCTTGGTCCTATTTCGTGAACCTCTTCAATTTTTTCTTCCGATGCATTAATTAAATTATCGATGCTTCCAAAATGATCTGCAAGTTTTTTTGCTGCACCGGAGCCGACATAACGTATTCCCAACGCAAATAATACTTTATCAAAATGTTTCTCTTTACTTTTTTCAATTGAATTAAGAAGATTATCAACACTTTTTTCACCAAGACGTTCAATATTAATCAACTCTTCGCGTTTGTCTTTTAGATGATATATGTCGGAATAATCCTGCAGCAAATTCAAATCTACAAATAAATTAATAAGTGCTTCTCCCAAACCCTCAATGTCCATTGCCCCGCGTGCAGAAAAATGTGCTATTCTTCCTTTAACTTGTGCCGGGCATAAATTATTCTCGCAATAAATTGCAACTTCATTTTCTGGCTGGAATAATTTTGAATTGCACACCGGACATTTGGAAGGAACCACAACTTCTTTTGATTTTTTTTCACGGCTATAAAAATCAACCGATACAACTTTTGGAATAACATCACCGCCTTTTTCGATAATTACAAAATCCCCTTCGCGAATATCTTTACGTTTAATTTCATCGATGTTGTGTAATGTTGCGCGACTAATTGTAGAACCCGCGAGAAAAACCGGTTCAAGTTCTGCAACCGGTGTTAAAGTTCCTGTTCTACCGACCTGCCAAGTTATTTTATGCAATTTTGTTTTCGCCTGTTTGGCTTTAAATTTAAATGCAACAGCCCATCGCGGCGATTTGGCAATGTTCCCTAAAATTCTTTGATGTTTGAACGAGTTAACCTTTACAACAACTCCATCAATTTCATACGGAAGTTTATCACGTTTTATTTCCCATTCTTTACAAAAATTTAAAACTTCGTTAATATCTTTACACAAGCGATAATTATCGTTCACTCTAAAACCTATTTCAGAAAGAAGTTTTAGATTATCGGAATGGCAAGGTAGTTCATTGTTTTCACTTAAGAAATAATAAACAAAAATTTGTAAAGGCCGTTTAGCTACAATGTTCGGGTCGAGAAGTTTAATAGTCCCGGCAGATGAGTTTCTCGGGTTCGCAAAAGTTTTTTCGCCGTTTAATTCGCGTTCCTCATTCAACTTTTGGAAGGCATCCGTTTCCATAAAAATTTCACCGCGCACTTCAAATTCATCCAACTTTATTTTCTTCGAAGCCGGTTCTTTAATTGATAACGGGACGGACTTTATTGTTCGAATATTATTTGTAACATCTTCGCCCGTTGTACCGTCGCCTCGCGTTGCCGCGGTAACCAATTTACCGTTTTTATATTTAAGCGATACGGAAACTCCGTCAATTTTTAACTCGCAAACATACTCGGCAGTTTCACCGCCAGGTAAATTTTCTTTTACTCTCCTGTCGAATTCAAAAAGTTCTTCCTCGCTGTATGTATTTGCCAAACTCAACATCGGAACTTTATGTTGAACAGGTTTAAAATCATTCGACAAATCGGAACCAACTCTTTGAGTTGGCGAATCATTTGTTATTAAATGAGGATATTCTTTTTCGAGTTGCTTTAATTCGTTGAATAAGCTGTCATATTCAAAATCGCTGATTACCGGTTGAGCAAGAATAAAATAATTATAGTCGTGCTCGCGGATTAATTCGCGAAGTTCTTCAATTCTGGCTTCGGGTTTGATTTTCATTTCTTGTCGGTGGTGTAAGTGTATATGCCCTAACGGTATCGGCATTAATAATCAAATTTCTTATTTCCCCCGCTTTCCCAATATCTTTCAACTGATTTCCGTTAAATTCAATAGAAACGTTTCCGGCATTCCCAACCACAATCCTAAATTCTTTAAAAGCATTGTAAGTTAATTTGCTGTTTGCGTCAACCATTCCCTCCTGGCGTATTTTATTATCGGATAGAACTTTAACCCAAACTCTTTGTAATGTATTTACCGAAAGTTGAAGACTATCATTCGGTATAATATTTTCTTCAACATGAGTAATGTTTTTTGTTGTATCTATTTCGAATGCAGGCTGGTCTTCTTCAAAACTTTTCCCATTAGTTTGCTCGGAAATTATTTCAGGTACTTGTTCCTTGATGAATAAAAAATAGATTAGTATCAGTACCACGGTAGCTACTCCAATACCAAACACAAAACTCAAGTTGGATTTTTTTTTGATCCCGGCGGTATTAGCTTCCACTTCCGTTTCTTGTAAAACCGGTTCTTCAACTTTATTGGCATGAACAACTGTTTTTTCTTCAACTACTTGTTTTTCTTCCGTCTTTCCGTGTTTTGCAATATCAAATTTGTTAATCACTTCTTCGGGATTCAAATCGATAATTGAAGCATATTCTTTTATAAAAGCGCGGACGTAAAGATCGGGAAGAATATCAAATCTTGCATCTTCAATTGCACGGATAAATTTTACATCAATTTTTGTTTTGTTGGCAATTTGCTGAGGAGTAATATTTTTGGATTCTCTTTCAGTCTTTAATTCTTCAGCAAATTTTTTTAATGCTTCGCTTGGCATTGTTTGCTCTTATTCTATTCTTTGAATCCTGGCTGCAAATGATCCGTCGATGCCGTGAACATGAGGCAAAGTTTGAACACATCCGTTTTCATCAATAAGATTTTCCG
>CAZRMG010000092.1:0-9095 GCA_964601095.1 uncultured Melioribacteraceae bacterium
GATTCCGTAGAACAAAGGAAATTGCCCGTTTGAACTTACTGCATAAAACGAGTGCCATAAATAATCAACATGAATGTGTGTTCTTGTTATGTTGTCGTAGTCTCTATCGAAACCGCTGAGTCTGTATCCTTCAACAGCCCAGCCGAGACCGAATGCAAGTGCGTTTGTGTTGGAAGTCCAAAGTTTTGCACTTATTCCCGTCGGCTCGCCGATAATTACACCAAGTCCAAATTTTTTATTCTGTGCGTTGGAATTATTGCTTATAATTACTAAAAAAATCATCGCTATAAGAATGCGTTTCATTTGTAATCCCGTTTAGATTAAAAAAATGTTTTTGATGAGTTGAAGTAATCATAAATAGGAAGAGCCGACACCGGCTCCTCCAATATTCTTCTTAATTTACTGTTGCTAATATTAATATTTGTGCAGCCGCACTTGCTTGGGTTGAAGTTGCGCCGGCGAACGCTGTTTGAGAAGCTGTTTTAACCGCGTTAAAAAATGTTACATATGCATTTACAATCACATCCAGCGAAACGCCAAAATTAATTGATGATGATAAAATTACTTTCGCCCCATTAGCCGCGTTAATTGTTGCGTCAACAGAATCAACCGCAGTTGCATGCGAACTTAATGTCAATTTCAATTCTGATTTAATTGATGATTGATATTGTGCAAATGCGTTTGCAATTCCATCGGCATCTGTAGAGTTTTTAATTGAGCTGTACAGTGTTACTCCTGCTGAATTTACTGAGTTCACTTGTGCGCTCGACGCACCCGCAGCTTGGAATTGTTGTTTCATCGCATAATTAAGAGCAAGTGCATACCGCAAGTAAAATGATTTTGAAGTTGCAAACCTTGCCTGCGATTGCATAGAAGCGGATGCATTTGTATAAGCAGATAAGCCGATTCTCATTAACCCGGCGTATGTTGAAGCATTAATATTGCTCGAAGCAGTTGCTGCTATTACCGAGTTTTCATAATTATTGAATGCTGATTCTACACCGCTGTCGGAATCGCCGTTCATATAAAGTTCTTCATCCAACTTAGCGCTTGCATCGGTTTTTGCTTTCATCATTGCTTGAATCTGTGCATTAGTCAATCCGAAATATGAATTGCCAGCCGCTTTAACTGTTGCTTCGTTTTGTGCCTGAATTGCGTCGATAACTTTTGCTTCGGCATCAGCATTACCGTGAATTTGCGCAGCGGCTTGAGAATTAATAAACCATTTTAAATCAGATTCAGAACCTTCATTTGCTTTACCCTGTCCCACCAGCTTTATATAAATATCGGCTTGTGCGGTAGATTCTGTATTCAGTGGCGGTGCGTAAACTGTAGCCCCGCTTTTTACTTTTGCAGATACTATCGCCTTCCATTTTGCTGAAGCTTTTTCTGCAACAACAACCAAATTTTTCTCTTCATTTAGATTTGTTTCGATAACGAATTTTCCGTTAACATCGGTCTGCACAGATTGAGTTGATACTGTTTTTAGCGATCCATCCACTTGGACTTGTGCAAGCACGACCGTTGCGCCTTCAACTGCTTCCGTAGCGCTTGCTTTACCAAGCACATTTGATGAAGATGATGTTGCTGATATTCTTCCCGAAACCTTAGCCGGGTTGCCATTCGATTCTACCGGGTTTTCATCATTTGAGCAGCCCGATAAAATAAGTGCCGATGAAATAATTATCATTGATAAAATTTTCTTACCAAACGAATTTATATATAACATGACTTTTCTCCTTTTATGTTGATATTCAATTCTGCAACGGATTATCGAATTTTGTATGGGATACCCCAAGTCTTTTCAACAACCGCACTTTCAGAATCGTAAACAGAAATTCGCGGCAAAGCATTAATTACAACATGCTTTCTGCCGGAATTTGAATCGGTTTTCCATCTGCGTTCATATACTTTTCTATAAAAATTTCCTTCTTGAATGCTCGATACAAGATCAAACTTTTCTTTCGATTTATGCTTTCCGTTCATTGATGCGCCGTGTGTAATTGTTAACATATCCGGATCCGGCGAGTTGCTGAGTATTTCAACGGAAAGTTTTACATATTGATTTTTTCTATACCAAGTAAAAAGTTTTTTCCAAAATTTTACTTTGTTCCCGACACCGAAGCCGAAGTTCACAAAATTTTCTTTGTCGCGGTCGAAATCGTAATTCTTGTCTTTTCCAACATCAAAGAAAAATGTATTCGGATTATCAATAACTACCTCCGAACCGTCGTGAGCTGTTAAAATAATTTTCACTATGTTGATATCATCTTCCGAAGTGCCGCCCGAGGGAAGGGATATACCTGTTATTTTCCAATCAAGCGTATCATTTCCTGTATTGTCTACTCTATCAAATTTTATCATTCGTGTTATAGTTGTAGAAAATGGTTTTTCAATAACCGTATCTATTGGAGAACTTACACCCATTGTTTCTTTTTGAAAAGAGCCGGCAATATAAAGTGTGCCTTCAAAATTTTGTGTAAATGTACCGATAGCTGTTGTGCTGTCTTTTTCTAAGGTTAAATTTTTGCTCGTCAGTTTAAACTTCTGCCAAACTTTTATTGGACTAAAATCTTGTTCGGCTTTAGATAAAGCCATCGTTTCTTCTTCACTGTAATTTGGTGTGAAAGAATTAAGAGATGGACTCTTTTCCGCAAGTTTCATAAACGCCATTGCTTCAACACTGACATTTTGATTTGGCTCTTCAACTCCAACCGGGTCTTTGCACGCGCTAAAGAATGCAAAAATTGCTATTATGATTACAAGAATCATTGTTGAATTTTTACTTGGTTTCATAATATCCTCCTTTATTATCGTTATTGTTTATCAACCTATGATTATCTGTAGTTGTTTTGCGTTCAATTGATATTCTACGTACGAGTTTTTTTAAATCTGTCAGTTCCGATGATTTATCGAAGTAATAGTTAATTGATAAATAATCGTACGTATTTATATAATTACGCATGCCGTAATTCGAGCACAGAATGATTATTGGTTTATGTCTCATGTTTTGCGAATAGCGCACGAGGTCCAAACCGGAACTGTCAGGCAATTGAATATCGAATAGAAGCACATCAACAGTTTCATTATGTAAAATATTTTTGGCACTATTCACAGTACCTGCCTCAAATACTTTTTCAAAGTACCGTTGTAGATCAAGATACCTGATCATTGTTTTTCTCATGATGTTGTAGCCGTCAACTATTAAAATGTTCATGTTGTCCCATAGATTTATTTTTCTTGGGAGCTAAGATAATTTTAGCATTCAGCTTTGTATGCAGTGTAATATTGCAAAAGAATGTGGTTGTTTTTGCGGCAAAAATAAGATGGATGTATGCGCTTTAGAGTCGCAATTATTCGATTAAATTATTGTCTATTGCATAATGAATTAATTCTGCTGTTGATTTCAAATTCAATTTTTCCTGAAGTCGTGTTTTATAAGAAGCAATTGTATTTACGCTTAAACCAAGTGAATCCGCAATCTGACTTACTTTATTCCCTTTAGCTAGAAGACGCAATACTTCAAACTCCCGGTTTGATAAAGCTTCGTAGTCTTGATTACTAAAAGATTTTCCTGACCGTAAAAACAGCTCTTCTATTAATTCAGCCCTTAAATACTTTCCGCCCATTTCAATTTTTCTAATTGCGCTTATTATTTCGCTCGGTTTGGAATTTTTACACAAATATCCATCGGCTCCCATGTTGATAGCTCTTTTAGCAAACTTTTCTTCGGGATAAATGCTGAACATTAAAATTTTTGTTCTCGGGTAACGGTCTTTAATATCTTTTATGAAATCCAGACCGCTTTTATCCGGCAGAGAAATATCAAGCGTTACCAAATCAACTTCATTTTCATCAAGAATTTTTTGTAATTCACCGATGCTTGATGCCTCGGCAACTACTTCAAGTCCGTTTTGTTTTGTAATTACTTTTTTAAGTCCTTCTCTAACAATTTCGTGATCATCCGTGATTACAATCTTCATAATGCTTTTTCCAAATATTATTATAGAGGAATTGACAAAATTAATTTAGTTCCTTTTTCTTTCTCGCTTTCAATCAAAAGTTTCCCGCCTAGGAAAATGGCTCTTTCCTTCATACCAAGAATTCCCATCGAATGTATATTGCCGGAATCCGGTTTGAGCTCAATGCCTTTTCCGTTATCGGCAATCGATATTTTTAAATTATTGTCGCTTTTTTCAAATATTATTTTGATCAATGTCGCATCGGCATGTCGAATAACATTAGTAATAGCTTCCTGCACGATACGAAATAGCGTTACATTTTTTTCGTCTTCAAAATTTATGGTTTCTACCCCGGAATCAAATTCACACTTGACATTGCTTATTCTTTCAATCTCCCTGCAATATTCATTAATTGCCGGGATCAAACCCAAATGATCCAAAACATATGAACGAAGACTGCCGGAAATGTTGCGTACTGTTTGAATTCCTTTATCAACATATCTTTGAACAGAGCGAAGTTCTTCAAGAATATCATCAAATGATGTGTTGTTGTTTTGTTCCAACACTTCAGTCAGTAAAGAAATATTCAAATTTATTCCCGTAAACAATTGCCCAAGTTCATCATGAACCTCGCGCGCAATGTTTTGTCTTTCTGCTTCACGCGCATATTGTATTTGCGCTGTAAGATTTCTTAACTCAGCTTCCGAATTTCTAAGTTGATTCTCCGCTTTTCTTAATTTTTCATAATTCAAAGATTTTGAAATTGCGACCGAAGCGTTTCGTGCAACAGAGCGAAGAAGATTAATATCTTCCTTAACAAAATTTTTATTGTTTTTCTTGTTGTGAATTTCGAAAAATCCAAGAAGTTCACCGCTTGAACCATAAAGAGGAATGGAAAGGGCCTGCTTTACGGAATATTTATTCACAACATATTTATCGATATAGTTATCATTGTCGGACTCCGCATAAATTATTCCTTCCTTCAGCGAATCATATTTAGAAATAATTGGTTCTTTCAATTCGTAGTGTTTTTCAAAATATTCCCAATGATCTATTTTGAAATATCTTTTTGTTTCATAATGATCTTCATTTAGTATACAAGCGTAACCGCTTTCGGCATCGGTTAAATTAATACACTCCGTTACAAGCGAATCCAATATTTGATCAATCTCAAGAGAGGAATACAATTTTTCGCTTATCCTTAAAAGTGTGTTTATTGTATCTTCATATTTTTTCATATCGTCAACATCATAACATGAACCGAAAAAGCCGAGGAATTCGGCGTCGTAACCATAAAAGGGAATACCAAAATCAATTTGCCATCTATAATCACCGGCGGAATTTCTTAACCTATATTCCAAATTAAAACCGTGTTTGGCTTTGAATGCTTCGTAGTATTCGTTAATAGTTTTGGCCCTATCGTCTGGGTGCACGCTCGAAGCCCATCCGTCTCCCAATTCCTCTTCAATTGTTTTGCCTGTAAAATTTAACCATGCTTTGTTAAAATAATTACATTTACCGTCGATGCCTGAACGCCAAACCGGATTGGGAAAATCGTCTAATAATTTTAGATAAAAATCGCGTGACTTTTTAATCTCCTCTTCAGTCTTTCTTTTTTCGGTAAGGTCGCGGGTGATTTTTAGAAATCCATAAACAATTCCTTTTTCATCTTTCAATGCGGTAATATCTACACTCGCAAAAAATTGAGATCCGTCCTTTTTGAACCGAAAACCTTCCTCATGTATATTTCCTTTTTCAACAGCTTTATCCAACAAAGCACTTGTTATGTTTTCCTTTCTCTCTTCTTCCGAATAAAAAATCGAGAAGTGTTTCCCGATTATTTCCCCCGACGAATAACCTTTTATTTTTTTTGCGCCTTCATTCCAGGTAAGAATATTTCCTTGTCTGTCTAAAATGAATATTGCAAGATCGTTCACACCGTTTACAAGCGAATCAAAACGATTTTCAAGTTTAACCCTCTCAAGTTCCGATTTATGAATTTTTTGCAAATTGGCTGCTATATTTCTTTTCCAAATCCAAAATAAAATAAGTGCGAATAGTAGTTCGGCTGACGTAAAAAAGAGAAATACAATTTTAGCAAGATTATCAACCGGGTTTAAAAATTCCGACTTATCCATTTTAGTTATTAAAAACCACGCGGATTGCGGTACTTTTTGAATAAGCGCAATTACCTTATCTTTTTTATAATCAATACCCTCAACAAAACCTTTCCGATCATCAATTGCGCTGGTTTGCAAAAGCGCTCTTTTATTTTCATAAAAATCTCTTTTGATTTCGTCCGTTAAAAACCTTAATTGATTTAAATATACCACGCTGTCCCCCGACGTTTTTATCAGCAAGGATTCCGTTGTCGGTGATTTATCGAAGTGTTTATTTAAAATGGGTTCAAAAACATTTTGAGGTTGATAAACAAGAATCAATACTATTCCGCGCGGACTGTTGTTTTTCTTCAACGGTAAATAAAATCTCATTTTTGATTTTGCCGAGGTCAGTTCGTTCGCATCGGAAAACAAAACGTGGCTGGAATCCAGCGAGGCGGAAATCATTATTGTATCTGCGCGCCTTAATTTTGTTTGTTGCGGCGCAGAGTTATATAATTGTTGAAAATTATTGTCCGTTAAAACAATATTATTGAAAGGATAGTGCTCTTTAATTTTCACGAACAAACTGTTAAATCCAACAGTTATGCTGCTTCCTTCAAAAATATTATCAAGCTCGATTCCGGAGCGTAGAATTTCAAGGTCGGATGTTTTTTCTTTAATCCACTGATTTACTTGGAACAATTTAAAATCGGCGATATATTTTAAATATTGAAACCGCTCTTCTATTATTTTTTCTTTTTTGTAATTATAATATGAAACAACACCGATGGAAAGCAATATTGTTATTAAAACAAAGAGAAGCAGAATATTAAGAAGCGGTTTATTCAGGTTTTTGCTTTTATGAAGAACAAAATCAAACAACATCATGATTACTTTCGTTTTTGTTTAGAATATAGAAAAGCCGCCAAACAATAACAACGAAGTGTGATTTATCATACAAAAATAATTTTGCTATAGCAATTGAATCTTATTTTGATTGAACAATTCCGAAAGAACAAACTGTTTTACATGGATTAATATAATGTATTTTATCCTTCCTGATTACTTTCAAAATCTTGAATTTTCACTTCTTCCTTGGGTTCTTCTTTTGCTTTGAAAAAAGAAACAATAAACAATAATCCCAGTATTATATCTATTATTCCCCCGCTCAACATTAATGAAGAAACCCTTTGTTGAAAAAATAAAACTACAAGAGCAACACCGGCAGGAATTTTTTCCAGCACCGCGGCAATTATCATCAATCTATACTTAACTGGATTAATTGCTAAAAGTAAAAATAAAATCTGCCATGCAAGAGTAACAAATCCGAATCCGTAATAATATTCAGGATGATTAATCGCAGGTGGATAATCAATTCCAATTTGATATTCTGAAAAGAACATCGGCACAATAACAATCAACCCGTAAATGCCCGCTATGATAAAAGTCCATCGTGCAAACTTCATATTAACTCCAACTCATTATTGATTGTGGCAACTGTTCCGCTATCATTTATAAAAGTATCTTTTGGTTTGTTGATTAAAACAACCGCGTACCAAAAATCTCCGACGCATCCTGCGGCATGAATTATCATAATCATAAAAACAATCGAAATCGCTTCATTAGGTGCAACGGCAAGAAGAATGAAACAGATAAGAGTAATTACAACAAAAGGCGCAAGAGTAATAACTAAGAAAAAGTCTTTTCTAATATACCAATCCGGCGCGCCTGCATAAGCCATCATTTTCTTAAAACCAAAAACCGGTTTGGCGCCTGTAAATGCATAGAAGAATAAACCATGTATAGCTTCGTGAAAAACCATTGCAAAAATAAGCGATGCAAAAAACAGCAAGCTATACCAAGCGGAGAGTTTATCGTACCCAATTAAATAATAGAAAATGTTCGAGCCGGATTCTGCCACAATGCCGAGCGCCAGAAAATAAAACAACGCATAAAACACAAAGACAAAAACTACCGATAGAATGTTGATGATGATAAAAAGCTTTTTATCATTCGCAAGATCAATTGTTATCGAGTTATTAAACTTAACTTTTGTTTTATAGATTGCTATCATATTAATATCGATTTTATTAATCTGATAATAATAATTTACAATAATCCTATTTACAGAAAATAATTAGTTTTGTCTTAAAATATCTTCAATAAGATTAAGTTCTTCGCTTGACAAATCAAGTCTTTCAATCACGTCAACATTTTCTTCAACTTGTTTAACGCTGCTTGCGCCTATTAAAACGGATGTCATTGCATTGTGTCTTAAATTCCACGCTAACGCTAATTGCGAAATTGTTTGTCCCCGTTGTTGAGCAATTTCATTCAGTGCTTTTACTTTATTAATTGTTTCTTCCGTAACTTCATCTTTTTTTAGGAAACCATGTTTCTTAGCTGCGCGTGAATTTTTAGGAATTCCATCAAAATATTTTTTAGTCAACAAACCCTGCGCAAGTGGTGAAAAAGAAATACAACCAATTCCCAATTCTTCAAGCGTTTGAATTAAACCGTTTTCTATCCAACGCTCAAACATGCTATACTTGGGTTGATGAATTAAAACGGGCGTTCCCATGCTCTTTATAATATTATATGCTTCACGTGTTTGTTCGGCTCCGTAATTCGATATTCCGACATAAAGCGCTTTACCCTGCCGGACAATTAAATCAAGAGCAGATATTGTTTCTTGTAGCGGAGTATTCGGATCGGGGCGATGATGATAAAATATATCAATGTAATCAAGCTGCATTCGTTTTAAGCTTTGGTCCAAGCTTGAAACTAAATATTTTTTAGAACCCCAATCGCCGTAAGGTCCGTCCCACATCCAATAACCTGCTTTAGAAGAGATTATTAATTCATCTCTGTGAGAGAGCAAATCTTTTTTTAGAATTTTACCAAAATTTAATTCCGCACTGCCCGGAGGCGGGCCGTAATTATTTGCTAAATCAAAATGTGTAATTCCAAGATCAAACGATTTGAAGATAATTTGTTTTGCAGTTTGAAAATCATCAACATCGCCGAAGTT
>CAZRMG010000093.1:0-8884 GCA_964601095.1 uncultured Melioribacteraceae bacterium
GATTTTTGCTTCAAAGGGAAATAGAGGAATAGAAAAATTCCTATAAAAAAGAAGCTAATTCCCATAATGGTTTGGAATTTTTGCCGTATCCCAAGTTTGTTAAAAAAGTTCATCTTTATACCTTTAGATTATTGAATTACCTTGGCAATTTTCAGTAGGTCGGCTGATAATTCCTGTCCTTCCGCTTTTAATTGAGCCATATGAATAATGATTTTAGGTTTACCGCCTTCAACGCCTAAACCGATTGCTACTTTACCATCTTCAACATAAGAAGTAACGCCGGAAATTGACAAAACACCTTTAGAAGCTGATTGAGCTTTTGGCGCGGGTGCGCCGGGCATAACATAAACAACTGAAGCTCCGCCTATTTGATCCGCAGCTTTTGCGTTTAAGCCAACTGATTTAAATGCCGAAACAACTTCATCGGCACCGGCACCAATAACAGCAACTTCAACATTGCCTTTTGCCGTAAGTGTCTTGTTGAACGAAAATATTTTTTTGAATAGTGCCGCTTGTAAATTTGCAGGCACTGCCATTTCCTGTGCAAAACTGTTTGTTGTAATTGCACCTAAAAGGAAAATAACAATTGCAAATGTCTTTTTGAATAATACTCTTTTCATCTTACTTAAACTCCATTTCTATTTTTACCATATTTGATTATCGGAAAAATCTGCGGGAATTAAATAGTAATTCCCGCTTTTACAAATTATTACTTAGCGTGTATTACAAAGCTGCGCTTAAGCCAAAATAAATAGCTCTGCCTGGAATACTTGGAATTCCATCATATGATATTCCGCCTAAATCATAACCAAAGTGTTCTCTGTCAAGAAGATTATCAACACTGAATAATAATGTTAAATCAGGTTTAATTGATAGATCAAACATTTTGTTAAGATTGAATTTAGTGTTCAAGTGTAAAAGATTATATGCTCCTTGGTTAGGATTCAAGTAACCGGAGAATTTTGTATCTAATTCACCCTGGTAAATGTTAAATAAACTGACGGTAATTCCATTATCGGTTACATAGCTTACGCCTGTTTTTGTGCCGAAGTTTGCAACTGGAGCTAAGTCTTTAACGCCGTCTTTATTTTCATTTGTCTGATAAAGAACAGAACCGGAGAGGTAGAAATTTCTATTAACGTATAATTTACCTTCGAACTCAACGCCATAGAATGTTACATCGGCACGGTTGCCGTAAACATTTATAAACTGGTCGTTATAAGCGAGCTGTATAATATTCGTCATTTCGCTTCTAAAAAGATTTAATGCCAATTGTGTTTGTTCGCCTTGGTAACCGAAGCTTAAATCAATAGTTGAAACGTCTTCAGGTCTTAAACTCTTGTTACCGAGAATAATTCCAGTAAGATTCATATTTACTTCGTTAATGCTTGGCGCGCGGAATGCTTGACTGTATAATGCTTTTACGCTAAAGCGATCAACCGGATACCAAATCAATCCTGCTCTTGGAACTAGTTGAAGATCTATTTCATCAACTTTGATTGCTTGAAGACCGCCGATTAATTTTAAGTTTTCAACCAATCTATAATCTAATTGAGCATAGAATGCGAAACTATTGATATCACCTTCAGAAACAACGGATTCCGGCAGCCCGGCTGGTGTATAAGTTTCATCACCTTTATTTCTGTTGAATAATCCGCCGACAATTAATTTAGAAACATCGGAAAGTGTAACAGAGTTTGTCCATTCTGCTACTAAATTGTATGAAGATCTCTTGGACATGTCTTGACCTTCTAAACCGGAATGTGTATAAGTTACATTAAGATCCATATCCCAGTTTTCAGATGCTTTGAAATTATAACCAAGGTTTGTGAATAATTTATCTGTTTCAATACTGCCTGTGCTTCCGCTGAAGTAAAAACTTTTCCAATTGTTGTACGAAGTCATTAAACTCAATCCTTTATAATTAACTCCTATAAATGAACCGAGTCCTTTATCGGGAATACTAAAGTTTTGAGTTGTCTGCATTGTGGTATAATACGGCGGATCAGGAATTGGTATCCATGTGTTAAAAGTATATGGAGTTTCCCATTTTGTTTTTTCGAAAAATTTAGCGGCTGCAACAATTTGCAAGTCACCGCCATCAATTGTGATTCCTGCATTAGTGTTAAAACCACCGCCGTTTTGAGCAAGTGCTGTAACAGAAACACCTGTATTTTCTGCTTTTACTGTTATAACGTTTACTACTGCTGAGAAAGCATCCGAACCGTATAATACAGAACCGGGTCCTTTAATTACTTCTACTTTCTCAATAATATTTACAGGGAAAGATTCTAAAAATTCACTGCTAACACCGCCTTCTTGAGTTTCGCGAATTGGGCGGCCGTTGATAAGAAAAAGTACATGACTTGAGTTTTGCTTTATTTGATCTCCACGAGGAGCAATAGTTGTTCTATTAGTATAGTTAGCGCCGGATGCAATTAAACCAGGAACTCTTTCTAAAATATCTCTTAAAGTAGTTCCGCCGAATCTTTCCAATTCATCCTTACTTAAAACGGAAAGGATACCCGGTGCATCGGATTGTTTTTCATCCGATTTGGAAGCCGTTGATACATCCATATTGAGTAAGTCTTCCAAACTCATTTCTGCTAATTGTTCTGTTTTCTGTTCTTGTGCAAATATTGTTGTTGCAAACAATGCAAAACAAAAAACGATTAGTAACTTTACTTTCATATTGCTCCTTATGTGTTTGTTTGTAATTTATTTATATAGATAAATTCAAACCTATATACATTGTTCTTCCTTGAATGTACGGAATGGTTGAACCTTTGGTTAATCCCCAGTTAGGTAACCAAACCTGTTTATCAAGAAGGTTGTTAACTTGTACTAATAGTATTAGGTCTTGTTTTAAATTAAGGTTGAAAACTTTATTGATATCAATTTTGCTGTGGAGATAAAGTAAGTTGTATGAACCTGCAGGAGTATTTAATGTCCCTTCCAATGAACTTTCGATATCGCCTTGATAAACATCGAATAAGCTAAGAGTTACACCTTCGTCCCATACATAACTAACGCCGGCTTTTGCACCGAAATTTGCAATGGGAGTTATATCTTCGTTGCCGTCATTATCTTCTGCTTTCTGATATAGGGTTGAGCCGGTGAGGTATAAGTTTCTGTTAACATAATATTTGCCTTCAAACTCAACACCGCTAATAGTTGAAGCATCGCCGTAATTAGCGTAGGTTGGAACTGCACCGCTTCTATCCTGATAAACCATATCAGTTAATTTGCTGTTGAAATAATTTATAGATGCGTGGGCTTGTTCTCCCTGGTAACTTACACTTAAATCGAATGTGCCTACTTTTTCGGGTTTAAGATCCGAAGTACCTCTCATTTGCGGAAAATCAATTGATACTTCATTAACGCTTGGAGCTCTGAAAGCTTGGCTATATAAAGCTTTTACATTAACGCGTGAAGCCGGCGACCAAATCATTCCTATTCTCGGAACGAAACCAAGATCAATATTCTCAATTTTATTTAATTGGATTCCGCCGATGGCTTTAAGATTTTCTAAGATGCTGTAATCTATTTGAGTATATAATCCGAAAGCACTTCGTTTTGCATCTGTTACTGTAGTACCTCCAGCAATTTCAGTTCCTTCTATTTGGCTGAATAAACCACCAAAAATTATTTTTGATTTGCTTGATAGTGTAACGAAGTTTGTCCATTCCGCTACAACTTCATTTGAATTACGGCTTGTATTAGGCCAAGAAGTTACATCAAGTTTTGATTGAGAATAAGTAACGTTAATGCTTGTATTCCATATGTCGGTTATCTCTGCATCGTATCCTATATTTCCAAAATATTTTTTCCACTTTACATCTCCAAAGCCGTCAAATAACCATAAATAATCGGTAACAAAATATGATGTTTCCCATTGGTTAAAAGCGCCCATAACACTAAGACCTTTGTAGTTAGCGCCAACGTAAACACCTGTTCCTTCATTAGGTATTGTAGTGTTTTTTGTAACAGTACCGCCCATTGGTGAAGCTGCTTGATAATTAACTTCCCATTCCGGTTTTTTGTTGTAATTTGCAGCAGCCACAACACTAAGATCGCCGGCTTTAATTTTTACATCTCCTGAAACATTAACTGCACTCTCGTTTCCAACAAGTCCATTAACTGAAAATCCGGTTTTTTCTGCTTTTTCGGTTATGATATTAACTACGCCGGAGAAAGCGTTTGAGCCGTAAAGAACGGAACCCGGTCCTTTAATTACTTCAATTCTTTCGATGATGTTTACAGGAAATGTTTCGAACATTTCGCTTGTAATTCCGCCTTCCAACATTTCTCGAACAGGTCTTCCGTTGATTAATAATAATACGTGATTTGATGTGGTAGCAATTTGATCGCCGCGTGAGGAAATAACGCTTCTATCGGTCATGTAATTTGTTGAACCGATTAAACCCGGTACGCGTTCTAAAATATCTCTTAATGTTGTGCCGCCAAATCTTTTCAATTCATCTTTGCTAACTACTGATAAAATTCCCGGTGCGTCGGATTGTTTCTCTTCTGATTTTGATACTGTTGTTACATCCATGTTGAGCAGATCTTCCAAGCTCAATTCGGCAAGTTTTGTTTCTTCTTGTGCATAAATAGATTGTGGGTTGATTCCAATAAATAAACTAACAATTACTAACATGTAAAAAGTACATTTCCAGCTTTTCATTTTGACACCCTATTTTAGTTTATGTTTTTATTAACTATAAAAACAATTTCGCACTTCACTATCGTTAATAGGGTAAATGATTTGACACTTTTATAGCAGGTTGTTGTATTGTGTTGTGAACGGTAATATATTGTGGTGAATGACTTCGGTTAAGGATACGAGGTTTTAATTAGATGATGACTTTGCCTTTAAGTTTTGACGTATAACCACGGCTTATTGTAATTGGTTTACTATAATTTTGCATGTGAACCAACAAAGTTTGATTAAACCACTTTTCAATTTTTTTTATTTGTAAAAGGTTAATAATTGCAGCGCGATGAATCCTAATAAAGGTATTTTCTGGTAAAAGACTTTCCCATTTTGTTAAGGATTTGCGGACAGAAATAATTTTGTTGTCGGTTAAAAATATTTTTGTTAATACATTTTCTGCAAAGATGCATTCAATATTGCTGAGCTTTATTCTTTCAATTTCTTTGCCTGTATCCAATAATATAAAATTGTCGAGATCAAGTTTTATATCTTCATTGTGATGTTTTTCCACAATCCTTTTTATTTCTTTATTACGTTTAAGCCGTGCTTCAATTGCGCTTATTAACTCGGATATTTTAAATGGTTTTGTTATATAATCATCAGCGCCTAATTCCATACCTTTTCTTAAATCATCGCGGTCAACTTTTGCAGTTAAAAAAATAAACGGTGTGTCTTTTAATTCATGATTTGATCTAACCTGTTCAAGCACCCAGTAACCGTCAAATTCAGGCATCATAATATCGCAGAGGATTATATCGGGGAGAAATTTAACGGCTAATTCATATCCCAAATTTCCGTTTTTAGCGTAATGAACCTCATATTTGTTCATTTGAAGAACGGATGTAATATTATCGCCTAAAGCCGTTTCATCTTCAATAACAAGTATTCGATTCATTTGGGTTCTTGATTAAAAGTTTCAAATGTCTGTTTTTATTTACTTTTAATCTAATAAAAAGAAAAATAAAATTGATTATTATTTTTTGTAATAGCTCAAATTTTAATTAATTGAATGTCGTGTGGAAAAGAGAATAATTTCTTTTTGGTTTATTAAAGAGTACTTGCAACCGGTTCGTTTTTATTCACCGGTTTTATGGGCATTTTAATTGTGAATGTTGTTCCTTTATTTGGTTTACTGCTAAATGTAATTTCTCCGTTTAATAAATCAGTCCACCGCTTTGCAATCGACAAACCAAGCCCTGTACCTTGAATGTTTTCTGTGTTTTCTGCCCTGTAAAAAGGAACAAAAATACTATTCTGAGCTTCACGAGGTATTCCAATTCCATGATCTATAATTTGAATGAAATAATTTTCTTCATCAAACCTTGCATCAACTTCAACTTTAGATTTGGGATGTGAAAATTTAACGGCATTTGTAATTAGATTGTTAAGAATTTGAGTCAATAATTTTTTATCGGATGTTATCTCAAAACCGCCGCGCGAAGTATTCAAGTTAATCCTGATATTCGGGCTTTTCATCAAACTAATTTTATCAATAATGTTTTTTAGTAGTTCTATTAAATCGAAAGACTCATAATTAACTTTTACTATACCGGATTCTGTTTTGTCGATTATTATAACGTCGTCGAGCAATGTTGTTAGATAATCTATTGACGAGATGATTTTTGAAAAATGGTCAGTTTTTTCGGTTGAAGTCATTTTACTTTCGTACAATTTCAATAATTCAATAGATGATAAAATAGTAGCCAGTGGTGTTCTAAGTTCGTGAGAAACTGTAGAAATAAAACGAGTTTTGAGCTGGTTCAATTCAATAGCTTTATCCAAAGCATTTTTGATTTCTTCCTCAGCTTGCTTGCGCAAAGTTATATCTTCGGCAATTCCCGCAGTTTTTAATACGCCGTTCTCGTTGCCGATTAAAAAAGAACGAGCTAAAATCCATTTTATACTTTCGTCTTTGCCGATTATTCTAAATTCTTTTTGAAACATTCCCAATGTACTATAATTATGCGTAGAAAATTTTTCTATTAAATCTTTTTTGTCTTCCGGATAAACGCTTTCTAAAAAATCTAAAGCATTTTTATATAGTGATTCTCTACTTTTGCCCCAAGTTTTTTCATAAGCGGGATTTATATAAAGTACTTTTTTACCTGAATTCAGCCAGATAATATCTTCTATGTTTTCGGCAAGTTCTCTGAATTTATTTTCGCTTTCCTTCAATTCAACTGAAGTTCTTAAAAGTGTTTCATTAAGGTTGTTGAGTTTTAAATTTGCGGCAAAGAGTGATTCGCTGTAATCTTTTAATTCATCGTATTGCGCACTAATTTTTTCTTCGGCAAATTTTCTTTCGAAGGCGTATGCTATAATTTGTTTTGTTAAAGGAAAGACTTCGTTGTTAAATATTGACCAATTTTTTTGATCGGATAACGTTTCGAAAGAAATCAAACCGAATAACCTATCGTTGCTTAAAAGCGGTAAAAGAATTGTTGACCGCCCTTTGAAAATTTCTAGTAAAGGATGATTCCATGTTTGATTATCAATCTCAAGGTATGATTGAGTTATAAAAGTATCTTTTAGATCGGATATTTTATCAAATCCAATTCTATAAATATGCCGGTAATATATGCCGTCTTCGCCTCTATTAAATTCCTTGTATAAAGAGAAAAATGCGTCTTCTTGTAATTGAATATAAATACAGCATGAATCGGCATTCACAAAGTCAAAAATATGACGTAATGCGCTTTCTATTCTGCTTTCGATAAGAAGTGGATGAATATTTATAAAATCGGATGACATTTTATTTCCGAATTTTATAAAATCAATTTTTTGAAGAAGCATTTTTTCTGTATTGTTTTTTTCATCCAATGCAGATTTTAAATTGATGCTTCTAATTTCTAATTCTTTGGCAAGCTGTTTGTTCTTTTTGTGAATGTTGCTGATAAAACCAAGTGCAATACTAAGAATAAATGGAACCATGACTCCAAGCCCGCTGCCTGCAAAATCTTTAATGTCCATTCCCATCAAATAAAAAGTAAAACTTGTTGTTGTGGTAGCAAACAAAGCCCCGGCAAATCCAATCAACGGCCCCCAATACCATGCTATTACTAACGATGGAATAATAGTTAGTGCCCCGGCTTGAGTTCCGCTTGTTGGGTAAAGCAGTATTATTAATGATTCGGCAACTACCAGCGATAAGATTACAACTACGATTTTATTAAAATTGTCTTTAAGCATTTACAGAATAGATTCACAATGTTTGTAGTAAATATAAACCTACTTAAACCCTTTTGCTAACATGGATAGTTAAAAATATTGCAAGTTAATAGTTATTTAAAGAAAACCGGTTTATACAACCGGTTTTTCTAAGTTATGATGAGAATAAATGAGTAGACAAACTATATTCTTTTGCCTGATAGCTTTTTGAAATTTGTATTTCCAATACTTTTTTGTGTTTGATTAAGGTTGTTTGATAAACCGTCCTCAATTTTAAATTCTTGAATCATATCTTGAAGATTTGTTGTTAACATGCTTAAATCTTCCGAAGCTTTTGCAATTTGCTGAATGCCGATAGCGCTTTGCTGCGAGACATTACTTATCGCTTCAACATTTTTGCTGATTTGTTCTGCTGCGGCAGATTGCTGCTGGCTTGCGGCTGCTACTTGTGTTACAATATCGCCGACCTGTTCTGCACTTTTAATTATTTCACTAAGCGATTCACCGGCTTTGTCGGCAAGTTGTCTTCCTTTTTCAACTTCCTGGTTGCCGGTTGTCATTGATTCAACCGCGCTGTTTGTGTCTTTCTGAATTTGTTTAATCATTGCGGCAATTTCTTTCGTTGCCTTTGTTGTTCTTTCGGCAAGTTTGCGGACTTCATCGGCAACAACTGCAAAACCACGTCCTTGCTCACCTGCGCGCGCGGCTTCGATAGCTGCGTTCAATGCAAGCAAATTAGTTTGGTCGGCAATATCATCAATAACCTGTATTATTTCACCAATTTCTTCGCTGCTTTTACCAAGCTTCGTAACCATATCAGATGATGATTTGGAACCGTCTGCAATTCTTTTCATTCCTTCAATAGTTTCTTTTACAACTTGTCCGCCTGTTATTGCAATCTCGCCTGCTTTTTTTGCAGCAGCGGCAGCATTCTCTGCATTTTTTGAAGTTTCAAGAATAGTCATTGTCATTTCTTCAACAGCGGCTGCAACATCACCG
>CAZRMG010000094.1:0-8855 GCA_964601095.1 uncultured Melioribacteraceae bacterium
CGGAACTCACAGACTGCTTTCCAAAGATATAATGTTTAAAGATCTCGGATTGTTAGTTATTGATGAAGAACACCGCTTTGGTGTAATGGCAAAAGAAAAACTTCGTTCCATAAAAGCAAATGTTGATACTCTTACTTTAACCGCAACTCCGATACCGCGTACATTAAATTTATCTTTGCTCGGTGCGCGCGACCTTTCAATTATTTCTACTCCTCCGCCGAACCGCCAGCCGATTTATACTAAGGTGGACAAGTTCGATATTTTCAAAGTGCGTGAATGGATTTTAACGGAAATCAAACGCGGCGGTCAAATTTATTTTGTTCACGATAGGGTTATGTCGATTGATAAAATTGTCGGCTACATTCAAAAACATATACCTGAAATAAATATTGGTGTTGCACACGGACAAATGAAGCCGGCGCAGCTTGAAAAAGTTATTTATGAATTCTTGAACAAAAAATATCACATGCTCGTCGCAACAAAAATTATAGAGTCAGGGCTCGACATTCCAAATGTGAATACAATTATCATAAACCGCGCGGATAGATTTGGACTTGCCGAACTTCATCAATTGAGGGGACGAGTTGGAAGAAGCGATAGACAGGCGTATGCGTACCTGCTGGTTCCTTCTCTAAATACAATTACTAAAAAAGCAGTTAAACGTTTGCAGGCAATTGAAGAATATACTGATCTCGGCGGCGGTTTTAATTTATCAATGCGCGATCTTGAAATACGCGGCTCGGGTAATCTACTCGGTACCGAACAAAGCGGATATATCGATTCTATCGGATTTGATCTTTATCTTAAAATGGTTGACGAAGCGGTCGAGGAACTAAAACAAAGCGAGTTCAAAGATGTATTTAAGGATTTGCCGAAATCAAAGGATAGATCGGAACCGACAATCGATACATATTTTGAAATTGGAATTCCGCAAAATTATATGCCCGATCAAGCCGACCGATTAAGTTTTTATACAGCTCTGTTTTCGATTATCAAAATTGAAGAGATAGATGAACTGAAAGAAGAAATGATCGACCGTTTTGGAAAGTTTCCGCAAGTGGTGTTAAATTTAATTGAAGCGGCGATGCTAAGGTTTTATGCGTCCTACGCGCTCTTTGAAAGAATTGTTATTCAAAAAAATAAAATCGCAATTATTCTTCCCAAAGGTGACCGTGAAGATTTCTATCAAAATAAATTTTCGAACCTCCTGCAGTTTATAAACGAAAAATATTCGCGTGATATAAAATTTATTCAAAATGAAACAGTTCTTAAATTGGAGATGAATAACAAATTCGATTCGCCGGGAAATGTGATGGATTATTTAATTAAATTCTGTAAAGAAATTTCAAAAGTATTGAGTAACAGTAATGATTGAATTGGCGGTAATTCTTTTTTTGGTAGCATTAAACGGACTTTTTGCAATGGCTGAGATTGCTTTAATTTCATCCAAGAAAATTCTTTTAGAAGATAAAGCCAACAAAGGAAGCAAAGGCGCAAGTGTTGCTTTAAAACTTTTGGAGGAACCTGAAAAATTTCTTTCTACAATTCAGATTGGTATTACGCTTGTGGGAATTATTGCTGGCGCGTTCGGCGGCATAGCGCTTGCGGAAGATGTTGAACCTTTGTTTGTGCAACTGAATATTCCTTCGGTATATATTGAAGAAATTTCTTTAATCACTGTTGTTGCAATTATAACTTATTTGTCGCTTCTTATTGGCGAACTTTTACCGAAAACAATTGCATTAAATAATCCCGAAGGCATATCGGTAAAACTTGCCCCGCTTGTTTTATTTCTTTCAGTTGTTTCCACACCACTGGTGTATTTATTAAGCGCATCAACAAAAATTTTAATAAAGATTTTTAGAATTAAGATAACTGAAAAACCGCCGATTACCGAAGAAGAGTTAAAGATGTTAATTGAACAGGGAAGGAAATACGGTGTGCTTGAACAAAAAGAAACCGAGATGGTTAAAAGTGTTTTTAGATTTTATGATAGGAAGGCATATTCGGTTATGATCCCAAGACAGGATATAGTTTGGCTCGACGCAAACAGACCAATTGATGAAATTATCGATACGGTTTACAAAAATAAATTTTCAAAATATCCTTTGTGCGAAGGGGCGCTGGATAATACTATCGGCATTTTACACGTAAGGGAGTTGCTGCAAAAAATTTCTGCAGACGAAAAGTTTAACATTAAAGACCTAACCGTACAACCGCTGATGATTCCCGAAAACATTGCGGCTAAAGACATACTCGAAAAATTCAGAACTACAAAAATTTATATCGCATTAGTTATTGATGAGTACGGCTCGGTTTTAGGAATGATTACGCTGCACGACTTAATCGAAAATATTTTTGGAGACCTTCCGGAAATTAGCGATAAAGACGAGCATCCTTTCTTTGAACGCGCGGACGGCTCTTTCCTTGTAGACGGAAGTATTCAAACCGATGAGTTAAAAGATAAATTCAATATCGATTTCGAGGGGAGCGATCGGTATAATACACTCGCCGGTTTTGTAATGTACAATCTTAACAAAATTCCGTCGCTTGGCGATAAGTTTTACTATTCCGGTTATCAATTCGAAGTGATAGATATGGACGAGAAAAGAATAGATAAAGTTCTTGTGCAAAAAGTTGATTTATAAAATCATTTTCTGTTTTAAACATGTACTTGTTTGTTATCACCTATTTCTCTGATAAGAATAAATACTATTCTGCTGTAAATAGAATTGTTTAATTTTTATATTGAACAATACTTCAATCGATTATAGGAGAATAATATGGGCAAAGTTATAAAAGTGTTTTTTGTACTTGTGCTGATTGCACTTATTGGTATTCAATTTATAGATGTCGAAAAAACGAATCCGCCTGTAACAGCAGATATTAAAGCTTCGAATGAAGTGAAAACCATTTTAAGAAATGCATGTTATGATTGTCATTCAAACGAAACAAAATGGCCTTGGTACAGTAAAGTTGCACCAATTTCTTTTCTTATTATAAATCATGTTGAAGAAGGCAGGGAACATCTAAACTTTTCCGACTGGGAAAAGTATAAAAGCACAAAGAAGGATGTAATGAAAGAAGAAATTTGGAATGAAATTAATAATGATAAAATGCCGTTAAAGATGTACACTTATCTTCATCAGAAATCTAATTTGGATCCATTGAAGAGAAAAGCAATAAAAGAATGGGCGACAAAGAAAAAGCCGTGGGAATAATTTAGTATAAATTTGATGGGAAAAGAAATTTATACATCAAATATCGCAACTGCCGAAAAAGGTTCAGTCGCAAAATCTTCGGTTGCCGCCGCAGTATTTTTAACTGCGTTCAAGCTGATTGTTGGTTTCAGTACGGGAAGTTTGGGAATATTATCTGAAGCTTTGCATTCGGGTTTGGACCTAGTTGCGACCGTGATTACTTTTTTCGCCGTAAAATTTGCCGATCAGCCTGCCGATGAAGATCACAACTACGGGCACGGTAAAATAGAAAATTATTCGGCGCTCGTAGAAACAATTCTTTTGTTTATTACTTGTGCATGGATTATATATGAAGCAATACGCCGTTTAATCTTTCGTGATATAGAAATTGAAGTAACATATTGGAGTTTTATTGTTGTAATCACTTCTATCGTTATTGATATTTCCCGTTCTCGTGCTTTGTATAAAGTTGCGCGCAAACATAACAGTCAAGCGCTCGAAGCCGATGCTCTGCATTTTTCAACCGACATTTGGAGTTCTACCGTTGTCTTAATCGGATTGATAGCAGCTACTTTTAATTTTTATTACGCCGATTCAATAGCGGCTTTATTTGTTGCGGCAATTGTTTTATCGGTTTCTTATAGACTCGGCAAGCGATCGTTCGATGCTCTGATCGATAAAGCGCCGGAAGGTTTAAGCGGTCAGATTAAGAAAATTGTTGAATCAATTCCCGAAGTGAAATTATCCCATGATATTAAAGTGCGCGAAGCTGGTCCGCAAATATTTGTTGAATTGAATATTCATGTTGATAAAAATATGACAATCGAACGTGCACATGAAATATCCCACAAGGTTGAAAAAGAAATTACAAGCCGTATAAAAAATATTGAAGTTATGGTTCATGCCGAACCCGATGTTTATCACATGTAAATAAAAGATAATCGCTCAACACTTTAAAATTTGCTTTCCTGTTCGATAATAAATCAAAAAAAACGTTATGAACCCAATTACGAACAAATCAAATACTTTACAGTTCTTTTATTCTGCATTTTCCAAGAATGAAGAAAGCGGGATAAATAAAACATCGTCCGATAGCATTGAGTTTTCAAATACTTCAAAAGCTTTCGCAAAGCTTGATAGTTTTTTAAATCTTGGAAAACGTGATAGACTTGATTTAAGCGATTTGAATGAATCGGAAAAATCCGAATTCTTAAAAATGCTTGCAACACTTTTACAAAAAGGATTTGTCGGCTACGAAGTATTGGAAGTGAACGGCAAACCGGAGAAACATTACATTGTTAATCAAATTGGCGATCAAAGAATTAACGGCGCCAAACTTTATAAAAAGAAAGGTTATTATTAATAGGTTAAATCGACAAGCGCGCCCGGTTCTTTTTTGAGAATCAAGCCGTAAGTTTCTTTCACTCTTTCAAGAAACGGATTTACGAACTTCTTAATTTTTTTAAAATTGTTTTTATCATCCGGCGAGTTCAAAACAATGTAGAAACCTTTTCGGGCCTCATCTAAAGTTGTTTCATAATCATAAACGTTGATGCTTTCTTCGGTGGATCTTAAATAGGTTCTATAAAAATCCTTTTCTTTAATCTGTCTTTGTAAAATCTTATCTATACTATTCAGTGCGGCTGCGGGAGTATTGCTGAGAAGTTTGAGGTCGTAATTGTAATTTGAATTTTGTGAATCGGAATTCGTAGAAACAAGTGAATTCTTTTTATCATCGGTTAAATATTTCTTGAAACCTGAATTTGAATTATCGCCCTCTATCGAAGTAATTCTTGTTGTGCTTTTTAATGAAGCATCGCTTTTGTAAGCCGCTTCAATTAATTCTATTCCGTTTAATCCATTTAAAGTCATTATTCATTTCCTTTCAAAGGCAAGAATAGTGATGTTGAGTTATTAAATCAAGGGAGAGGGATTTAATTGTATTTTCTATCAATATTTTAAGGATTTTTCTTATCGAACAAATTATCCCGGTACCGACGGCTCATATTTATTTTTTCGCCGTTTTTTAGAATAACCAAATAATCACCGTGGCTCCATGGTTGCATTTCTTGAATTTGCTGGATGTTAACAATAAATGATCGGTGAATACGGGTGAATTTTTCGGGGTTTAATTTTTCTTCCATTTTAGTCATTGTTTCGCGCAATAAATAGGTGCAGGTATTTGTATGAAGCGAGACATATTTTTCCTCTGCTGAAACATAAATTATATCTTCCGCCTGAACGAAAAAATATTTCGAGCCGTGACTGACTAAAAATCTTTCTGCAATTTTTTTTGTTTTATTAATTACTTTAAGAATGTTTTTAAGTTCAGATTCCGTCGATTTTTTAATAATTAATTTTTCATATGCTTTATCGAGTGATTTATTAAAACGGTTTTTATCGAAAGGTTTTAATAAATAATCCACGGCATTTACTTCGAAGGCATCGAGAGCGTACTGATCGTAAGCAGTAACAAAAACAACTGCGGGCATGTTTTCAACCCCAACATGCTCGATAACTTCAAAACCTGTCATACCCGGCATTTGTATATCTAAGAAAATCAAATCATACTTTTCATTTCCAATTTTTTCAACCGCTTCGATTCCGTTTGAAGCTTCGTAAATATTTACATCTTCTAAACTTTCTTTAATAAAAGAAATCAATTTTTTGCGAGCAGGTTGTTCATCATCAATAACAAGTATTTTCATTATAGTCATTTTATTTCCCGGTCAGTTCAGGTATAACAATAGTTACGATTAATCCTTTCGTTTCCAAATTTTGCCAATAAAAATCAAAATTGTTCCCGTATAGTTTTTCTAACCGTTCTTGAGTGTTTGATAAACCGACACCATTTGAAAAAACTTTTTCTTGCTCTAGTTTAATACCGGGCCCGTTATCCTTAACTGTAATTTTTAACTTGTTGCCGGTAATCTCCGCAGCAATTTCAACGATTACTAAAGATAAATTTTCCATTCCGTATTTAATCGAGTTTTCAACAATAGGTTGAAGCAGAAATGACGGAACGGGAAATTCGGAGCAGTTCTTTTCTATATTAAAATTTACGTTTAGCTTATCTTTAAAGCGTGCTTGCATAATCTCCAAATAGAATTGTAAGATTTCTATTTCATGTTTGAATTGATGAAGTCCCGACTCGGAAGTTTTCAGTGTCTTTCTTAAAAGATCGCTTAAGTTCGCAATCATTTTATCAGCTTCATGTACATTCTCAGATGAAATCATATTCAAAGTGTTAAAAAGAAAATGCGGATGAATTTGATTTTTTAAGATTTCAAGTCGAGTCCGTGAAAGCTGCTCTTCAAGTTTTATTGTCTTCAGTTTTTCTTTTTGTTTTTCTTTGTTCGATACAATAAAACTGTAAACAAAATAAACGAGTAGAAAACCTGTTAGCAATTTTAACGTTTCCATGATATATCGGTAAGAGATATCTCCGTAGTTGTAATCTCCCCAGTTTGCTAAATCAAATATTATTATTCTTGAATAGTTCATCATTGCGGTATGAACCGCGCCAAGACATGCTATTGCAATTATGTAAACTGGTATGCGCGAAAAGAATTTACCTTTTACAATCGGAAGTTTGTTAATCAATAAAATCATAAAAGGTATTAGTATAAAGAATGAATATGCTCCTGTAAATTCATACACAAAATACTTTGTATAATTAATTATAGCACCCTCGGCCAACATCAGTGTAATTATTACTAAAGTGTTCAATAGCCCGGTGATATTTGCAAGAAGAAAGAAAATAAGAAAAGTTTTAAATCGGTTTTTATATGTGGGTTTTTCCATCTTATAGCTAATAATTGTTATTTCAAATATGCTTATTGCTGATAAGTTTTCAAATGCTTTATTCGCAAGCGGGATTATTTTATGCGTGAAAGGGAATTGTGTAAGGATCTAAAATTGCTTCATATAGTTTGAGGTAGTATAAATGATGATATGAATCCCTAATACGTACATAAAAAACCCTTTTACGACAAATTTGTTTTTGATGTGAAATTCTCAAAATAAATTTGTGTTGAAAATTTAACAGGAGAAATAATGCCGTTGCAGGAAAGACGTTACGAAATCGACTGGTTGAGAGTTATAGCATTTTTACTTCTCATTCTTTATCACACTGGAATGTTTTTTGTCCCATGGGATTTCCATTTTAAAAATTATGAAACAAGTGAACTGTTCGAATTATGGATGTCGCCGTTAAATCAATTCCGCCTACCACTGTTGTTTATGATTTCGGGTATGGGTGCATTTTTTGTTCTTAAACATAGAACGGGCGCCGAGTATTTCGGGGAGCGCCATAAAAGATTGCTGCTGCCGCTCGTGTTCGGTATGTTTGTTATTATCCCACCGCAAATTTACTTCGAACATATTTTTAAAGGAGTGCAATATTCAAGCTATTTTGAATTCTATAAAAAAGTTTTTGAAATGAAATCATACCCCGCCGGATGTTTTAGCTGGCACCACCTATGGTATGTTCTATACATTTTTGTTTTTTCAATGATCTGTTTCCCGTTAATAAGATTTTTAAAAAATGAAAACTGTAATAAATTCAAAAATAAATTGCTCGCGTTCTTTTCCAAACCGGGCAGAATTTACATGCTTGGCATTCCTTTGCTTTTAAATTATTACGGACTTGTACGCATTTTTCCAACAACGCACGCTCTTGTAAACGATTGGTATAATTTTACTTATATGCTCGTATTTTTTATTTACGGAACCTTCGTTATTTCAGTTAAAGGTATTTGGGATATTTTGGAAAAGTATAGAAAGACTTCATTGATCATTGCTCTTATACCTTTTTCGTTTTTATGGTTGTTTGTTTGGGGACCCACATTTTATATCATGAACGAAGAAACGACTGCTTTCTTTTTCTTTTACGGATTTCTAAAAATAACTTTTGTTACATCATTACTTTTGGCAATTCTCGGTTATTCAAGAAAATTATTCAGCAGAAAAAATAAATTCATTCAATATGCTACCGAGGCGGTTTACCCATTTTATATTTTACATCAATCTTTAATGATGGCCTTCGGCTATTATATAATCCAAATGCCAATTGGTATTTTCCCAAAATTCTTCTTGGTAGCCGTTACAACTTTCGGTGGCAGCTGGGTTTTTTACGAATTGTTTATAAGGCGATTCAATTTTATGCGAGTTTTATTCGGGCAAAAACCTTTGAGCAAAACAGAAATTAAAACAGAATTAATCCCCAACGAAGAATCCGCACTAAAATAAATATTCTTCAAAGCCGGAGAAGTTTGATTTTCTCCGGTTTTTTTGAACTAATCCATTAAAGACCCCGTTATCTATCATAGTTAGATTAAAAAATTTTTAATTGTTAAATTGCATCATCAATAATGGGCATATTTTTAAGCACGAATAGAATTATAGGAACATAAAATGAGCGACAACAATCACCAAAATTTTTCAACTATCGATGAAGCGGAATTACGCGAATGGCTTGAATCGTTAGAGTATGTTTTACAATCCGGCGGACCTGAAAAGGTAAAAGAATTATTGCACAACCTTGATACTTACGCACAGGAGTCGGGTGTTGAAATTCCATTTTCGGCGAACACACCGCACATTAACACAATTCCAAAAGAAATGCAGCCACCTTTCCCGGGCGGACGAGAAATT
>CAZRMG010000095.1:0-8773 GCA_964601095.1 uncultured Melioribacteraceae bacterium
CAACTAAAAACAAATTCATTATTCTTGTCTCAACATATGATACAATAAATTTTTTTAATACAATAAATGTTATTATAAAAAAATTTAAGATAATTACAGTATAGTAAAAATTTGTTTCTGTTATAAAAATATTCGCAATTAAAATGGCACCCAAAATTATAAGTATCGCTATTCTATTTTTAATAATTACCGGTTTCTTAAATAAACTTAGTATCAATAAAAAAGTAGATATTGAAAAAATGAATCCACTTAAATTTTTGTAAAGAAAAGATAAAACAACAAGATTCAAAGTATCGGAAACTGCAAGTATCAAAAAGAATAAGAAATAATTTCCTTTATACTGGCGGAGGGGTGGAAATAACCAGATAATAAAAGATGAATGAAATAATATCTTAGATAATGATATTGAGTCCATAAAGTTTACTTAAAAAGGGCAATACGGCGGACAAATTGATGACATTTCCAAAGTTGTAAATCCGTCGCTGACAGTTAAAACGCCTGCCCTAATTTCAAGAGAAAATTCTTCTTCAGTAGAATTGTTAACAAATTCTTCAACTACTTCTTTACTAAAGAAATGTGTCTTTTCCCCGGCTTGAAGTTGGGAGCGTTCTCTTTTTAAAAGAGATTGTCTCTTTTCGTTTAGAACATGGGCTCTATTATTTTTAACGGCAAAATGAACATAATCTTTTGCTTCGGCAAGCGCTTCTTTTAAATCGGCTTTTTTAATTTTAACTGAGCTTATTACCTTGCCGAACAAAGCATTTGCTTCTTTCTTGTTGAATTTTTTACCGATGATTCCGTGTTTTCCCTGAGCGTTTACGGAACCGGCAATGAATATAGATGATACTAATAATAACACGAAAAATGATGTTAACTTTTTCATACATCACCCCTAATTTTATTAGATAATTTGTTTTATGAGTCTAAAGTTATTTTTAGACATAATTAATATAAAAACATCTAAAGAAAATTCTAAGAAAAATCTCAAAAAAACATACCGGGAATTAAGTTACCGCATTTGGGGCATTTCCCATCATTTAAAGCAAAAAGGCGAAGTGAGTGCCAATCCCGTTCTATTAAAACATTTTTACAAACTGGGCAATAGGTTTTTTTCCCATCTTTATAATGCATATTTCCGGTGTAACAATATTTAATTCCGATATGTTCAGCAATCTCTTTTGCATTTTTAAGTGTTGATAACTTTGTAGCCGGTTTATCTAACATTTTAAAATCCGGATGAAACGCGGTAAAATGAATTGGTACTTCATCACCCAAGTTTTTTAAAATCCAATCGCACATTAACTTAATTTCATCGGAAGAATCATTTTCGCCGGGAATTAGAAGCGTGGTTATTTCAAACCAAATATTTGTTTCGTGTTTAAGCCAAATTAAAGTGTCGAGTACATGTTTAATATGTGAGGAAGTAAGTTTATGATAAAAAGTTTCTGAGAAAGCTTTTAAATCTACATTTGCTGCATCTATAAATTTGAAAACATCTTTGCGGGCATTTTTGTCGATATAACCGGCAGTAACCATTACGGTATTAATTTTTTCTTCGCGTGCTATTTTAGAAATATCAATTACATACTCGCCAAAGATTACAGGATCGTTATATGTAAAAGCTATTGAGGGTGTATTATTGTTTTTCGCTATCGATATCACTTCTTCGGGAGATACTTCGTAGGAATTGATTGAATCCAATCTGGATTTGCTTATAGTCCAATTCTGACAGAACTTGCAACCAAGGTTGCAGCCCGCTGTTCCGAAACTTAAAATAGTTGTACCGGGATAAAAATGATTGAGCGGTTTTTTTTCGATTGGATCGATTGCAAAACCTGTTGGTCTTCCATATCCAACAGAATATAATTTGCCTCCAATGTTTTGCCGAATAAAACAAAAACCCGCTTGTCCTTCGCCTATAGTACAATAGCGGGGACAAAGAGTGCATAATATTTTATCGCGGCTTTTGTCTGATATCTGCCACCATTTTGCAAGTTTGTATTTTTCAAAATGGTTTTCCATTCTGCAATCTTTTTAAAACATAAAATTAATTCTTACTCTTGCGCTTGATTATGCTCTTGCTCATTCATTCAAAGATCATGAGCAAGAATAGGAACAAGATTTATAAGAAATTAAACAGCTTCGAATCTTATCCAGTTTTCTCTGCTGTTACCGGCTTTAGGACCGCCTTCGGTATAAATTACAAAGTCGCCGTGTTCAACAAGATTTTTATCAATCATCATTATTCTTGCTTGAGTAACCGCTTTATATCTATCGGTAATATCAGGTAAAAAAATCGAAGAAACTCCCCATCTCAACGAAAGAAGATTCATTGCGTCAAAGCTGTCGGTTATTGCTATGATTTGAGCGTGAGGTCTGAATTTTGACAAACTCGAAGGCGTATTGCCGAGACTTGAAAAACCAAGTATTGCTTTGGCGTTAATTTGTTGACTCATCGTTACGATACTTTTATTCATATAATCGAATAATTTTTCTTGAGTATCTGTTGGAACTTCGAAATTTAGATCCGGCTCATAATGATATGTTTGTTCAGCTTTTATGATTATCTCACTCATTAATTCAACAGTACGAATGGGATATTTTCCAACAGATGTTTCTGCGCTCAACATTACAACATCGGTACCGTCCCAAACCGCGTTAGCAACATCGGATGCTTCCGCTCTTGTAGGAATTGGATTATTCACCATTGATTCAAGCATCTGCGTTGCGGTAATAACAAGTTTGCCCGCTTCATTGCATCTTTTAATAATTTGTTTTTGTATAATCGGCACTTCCTGCGGACCGAGTTCAACTCCGAGATCTCCGCGCGCAACCATAATCCCATCGGCGGCTTTAAGTATTTCTTCAAAATTATTAACGGCTTCCTGTTTTTCTATCTTTGCAATAATTGGTTTTTTAAAACCTTTCTTAGCAAGCCATTTCCTCAATTCAATTATATCCTCGGCTTTACGTACAAAAGATAAAGCAACGTAATCAACACGGTGTTTTAATGCGAATTCTAAATTCGTAAAATCTTTTTCAGTTACCGACGGCGTGCTTAAATTCATGCCAGGGAGATTCATACCTTTTTTAGGTTTTAAAACTCCTCCTTCAATTATTTTGCACACAACCGATTTTCTTTTTTTTTCTGTTATTTGAAGTCGAATCAATCCGTCATCTATCAAAATAGTTTCGCCGAGTAATGAATCGTCCACGAGCTGTTTATAACTTGTACTGATCAATTCTTTTGTCCCGAGAACTTCCTCGGTAGTTAATTCTATTGTATCGCCGGATGCAATATAAATTTCCGGCTGGCTTAATTCGCCAATTCTAATTTTCGGTCCTTGAAGATCTATAAGAATAGGAATCGGCATAGATTTTCTAACGCAGATTTCATTAATAACATTGAATACATTTTCAAAGTACTCAAAATTACCGTGGGAAAAATTTAAACGTAACCCATTTACGCCAGCATCAATAAGGGCTTCGAGTTTTTCCCGTTTATCTGTTGCCGGACCAATAGTTGCAAGTATTTTAGTTTTTGCTAATGATGTAATCACTTCTTTCTTCTTCCTTTTATTTTTAATTCCGTCTTACTTTCTTTTGAATTATTATTATTCTTTTTCGGCGGTTCCGGTTTAATTCTTTTCCTCATAGATAAAAGTTCTTTTTCCACTTCGCCGAAAACCGTATTTGGCTGATGTTTTCCGTTCTTTAAAATTTTTCCAGCGGAAATCCCTGTTAAAATTTCTATTGCTTCTTCAACAGATGATACGGAATATATGTGAAATTTATTTTCTTCTACGGATTTTATAACTTCATTCTTAAGCATAAGGTCTTTTACATTTTGCGAAGGAATTATAACCCCGTTTTTTCCGTTTAGCCCCTTTGCTTTACAAACATCATAAAAACCTTCTATCTTTTCATTTACGCCGCCGATTGGTTGAATTTCTCCTTTTTGATTTACCGAACCCGTTATAGCAAGAGATTGTTTGATCGGAATTCCTGAGAGGGCTGAAAGTAATGCACATATTTCGGTAATCGATGCGCTGTCTCCGTCAACCATTCCATAACCCTGTTCAAATACTATGCTTGCGTTAAAAGTCAGCGGAATTTTTTTGCCGAACTTTTCTCTAAAATATCCGGCAATAATTAACATGCCTTTGTTGTGAGAACTACCGCTCAAACCTGCTTCGCGTTCAACGTTGATAATGCTGCCGCTTCCAAGCGCAACAGCCGCAGTTATTCTCGACGGCTTTCCGAAAGAATGATGCCCGGTATCATAAACCGCCAGCCCGTTTATAGTGCCGACGCGAGCACCAACGGTATCTATTAATATCGTACCGTCTTCAATCATCTGCGAAAGTTTGGATTCGTATAAACTGTGTCTTTCTTTTGAAGATTCGTAAGCTTTAACAACATTGTGTGCGGAAACCATTTTTAATTTTTCATCTTGCGCCCAAAAAGAAGCTTCGCGCGTAATATCGGCTATATATGCGAACCGTGTAGTTAATTTGTTTTTTTCACCCGCGTATCGTGCGCCGTACTCAATTAATTTGGCTATTGCCGATGCGTCGAACTCAAGGAGTTTTTCGTTCTCAATTAATTTTTTTATTACGCGTGAATATTCAATTAATGCAAGCTCGGTACGCGGCATCTCGTAATCAAAATCCGCTTTTATTTTGAATATCTTATTAAAGTCATCTTCATAATTTGAAAGAATAGAGTATATGTAATTATTTCCGATCAATATAATTTTTGTATCTATATTAATTGGTTCCGGTTTTAAAATGCTTGGAGAAAACTGATAAAGATTTGCGATGTCTTGAATTTCGAGTTTACCGTGAAGTAATACCCGCTTTAATGATTTCCAAACCCCCGGCTCGCCGAAAGCATCGAGCGCGTTTATGATAATAAATCCGCCGTTGGCGCGCAGTAATGAACCGGCTTTTATACGTGTAAAGTCGGCATACCACCCGCCGCGCCCGTCCATAATTTTTTCAATAGTACCGAATAAGTTTGAATACGTTGGGGTAGTTTCAACAATAATGGGGCATTGTTTTGTATTTGAGTTGTCAAGAATAATATTTACTTCATATTCTTTTAAATAATCAATTACAATTCCACCATCAGTTTCTTCGCGTGAAGGTTTTTGTCCTTTAAATACATCAAGGTTTTGAATTATGTTCTCAACAACTTGGTCGAGATATAATTTGACATTTTTGATTTTATATTTTTTCTTGAGTTCATCAAGAATAACCGTAACAACAATTGTTACTGAATCGGTTTCAAGTGTTGAAACTTTTTCCTGGAATTCCTGCGTTAGTTTTAAACTCTCTTTGAAAACTTGTTGAAGCTCTTCCTGGTACGAAGTGTATTTGTTTATTATTTCCTTAAACTCATCTTTAGAAATTTTTTCTTCTTTTATATAATCCTGCAATTGCTGGATAAAAACTGGCTGTTTATCTATAACAGCTAAAATTTCCGGGCGAACCATTTCGCCCATTTTAACTTCGCCGAGTGTGAAATTGTCCTTTTTTAATTTCTCCTCGAAGCCGAACATTATTGTTTGCTGCTTCTTCCCGTATTCGGAAAGTATCTGTTTTTTTTGAGAAACAAACGGCTCGGTTGATAGTAACTGCTGTATTTTTTCCTGTAAAATTTTAATTGTTCGCTGAAGGTCGCGTTTGAATTTTTTTGCCTGTCCTGCCGGTAATTGAAGCAGAAGAGGGCGATCTTCATCTTTGAAATTATTTATGTAAGCATAATCAAAAAGCTGGCTGGGGCAATCAGGCGCTATCGATTCGAGCATCTGTTTTATTGTGGTAAATTTGCCTGTGCCCGATAAACCTGTAATGAAAATATTATAGCCCGGACTTTTTAATTCAACGCCGACTTTGAGTGCTTTAAGCGCTCTATCCTGCCCTACAATTCCTTCAATGGGTTTTATCATTTCCGAACTTTCGAAATCGAAAACATCCGTTTCGCAAGTCCATTTTAAATCTGCTGGTTTTAATTCTTTCGGCTGCCGTGCTTTAAGAAGAGCCATTCCAAGTTTTCCTAAATATTAGATTATTATCGCTTAAAAATAAAATAAAATTAGCAAAGAAGTTTGTGGCATCTCGTCATCAAGTATTAATTCTTTATTACCTTTCGTAAATTGAATCAAAACATAGTAATTTTACACGCTGGTTTTATTGATTAAACTTCTTCTTTGCATTCTTGTAGGGAAGATGTGTGTTTATTTTAAAAACCACAACTTTACTTGATTAGATTATCATACTTATGCTCTTGTTCTTGCTCTGTTTTTCATTATGACATTTGATGGATATGAATAAGATTAAGAACAAGATCGGGAATAAGATCAAGAGCAAGAAATAATGAAATAATAGCTGTAATCATTCTACATATTCAAACAGGATTTATGAAAACAACTTACGAGATAATTTCAGGATCGATTTCTGCCTTTGGAAGATTGAGGGAAAAACTTTCGTCAATAATGAGTGGAGAAAAAATATACGTTTCGCCGTTCGCGGGCTCATCACGCAACATTTTTATTTCATCAATCTTAGAAAAAGAAAAACACATTTTTCTTTTATGTCCTGATGAAACTTCTGTAAAAGAAACAAAGGTGGAATTAACTATTCTTGGTTTTGAAAAAAGTATTGTTACCGTCGATGATTTGTCGGCTGAATCTTTACAAGAAAAATTAACGGATATAAATAACCGTGAAAGTTTTATTCTTGTTGCAACATACGAACTGCTGACACTAAAATTGCCGTCGAAGAATTCTGTTCAAAGTAATACAACAAATCTTACTGTCGGCGGAAGTTTAACTTATAATGAATTAATAGAGTACTTCAACTTTATTAATTATAATCAGGATAAATATGTTGATAGCCCCGGTGATTTTGCCGTGCGCGGTTCAATAATTGACTTTTGGTCGTACAGCGAAAAACAACCGTGTCGTTTGGAATTCGACGGGGACTTTCTCGAATCAATCCGGCATTTCGATCCGGATAGTCAGCGCTCCTCAAATAAAATTGAAACTGTTACTCTTGCGGCTTCTTTAAATACAGAAAGCACTGATAACTCAGGCGATATTTTTGATTATCTTGATAATCCTCTCATCTTTGTATCGGATTACGAACTCGAACAAATATTTTCTACAGATAAAGTTGAAGCTATCGATAAAATAATTATTGACGAAGAAATTGACGAGGACTTGAAACAAGAATTGTATGAAAGTTTAGATGAAGAAGAACTTAAAACAGTTGAGGAACATTTCAATAAAAACGAAAATGTTTCCGGTGAAAATATTTTTTCTAAAAATGCGAGATGGATAATTGAAGATCAGCTTCGCGTTCATACGGAAAGATTCGAAATAAATCTTGTCGATGCACCGGTTATAAACTCCAACTTTGAGCTGCTGTTTAATTTCCTAAAAGATTATTCGGCGAAATCGTTTCAAATAATTATAACAGTTGAAAATGATCTGCAGAAAAATAGACTCTCGGAATTACTTTCGGAATTTAAACCGGAATTGGAAAAACTTATTGAAAAGGGGAAAATAGAAATCACGGTTCTTCCAATTAAATCAGGCTTTATTTCAAAAGAAAATTTTCTTGTTGTTTTAACTGATTACCAGATTTTTAACAAACCGTACCGCACGAAAATTTCGTCAAAACAAAAATTTAAGAAAACGCGCTCACGCGATTTCGCATCGATAAAAAGGGGCGATTTTGTTGTTCACGAAAATTTTGGAATAGGGCAATACGCGGGTTTGGAAGTTATAAAGATAGGACAGATTGAACAGGAGTCAATAAAAATTTTATATGCTGAAGGCGGGGTTGTTTATGTTAATCTGAATTATTTATCTCTCGTTAAAAAATTCTCTTCCAACGAAAATGTTCAGCCGAAACTTTCCGTACTCGGCAGCGGCGAGTGGAAATCAACAAAGAAAAAAGTTAAGACAAAAATTAAAGAAGCCGCCCGCGAACTTATTACACTTTATGCAAAACGCAAAGCCGCTCAAGGGTATTCATTCAGTCCCGATTCAATTTGGCAAAAGGAATTGGAAGCATCATTCTTATATGAAGACACACCCGATCAATCTAAAGTTTCCGAAGAAGTTAAAACCGATATGGAAAGCGAAAACCCCATGGACCGGCTTGTATGCGGCGATGTTGGTTTTGGGAAAACCGAAATTGCAGTACGCGCAGCATTTAAAGCTATTAACGACAGCAAACAGGCGGCGGTGCTCGTACCAACAACAATTCTTGCAGAGCAGCATTTCAATACATTTAAAGATCGTTTATCACAATTTCCGGTTAAAGTTGAAGTAATTTCAAGATTCCGTTCCGCGAAGGAACAAAAAGAAATTACAGATAAACTTTCTAAAGGAGAAGTTGACATCCTAATCGGAACTCACAGACTGCTTTCCAAAGATATAATGTTTAAAGATCTCGGATTATTAGTTATTGATGAAGAACACCGATTTGGTGTAATGGCGAAAGAAAAACTTCGTTCCATAAAAGCAAATGTTGATACTCTTACTTTAACTGCAACTCCGATACCGCGCACATTGAATTTATCTTTACTTGGAGCGCGCGATCTTTCAATTATTTCTACACCCCCGCCGAACCGCCAGCCGATTTATACAAAGGTGGACAAGTTCGATATTTTCAAAGTGCGCGAATGGATTTTAAACGAAATAAAGCGCGGCGGTCAAATTTATTTTGTTCACGATAGGGTTATGTCGATTGATAAAATT
>CAZRMG010000096.1:0-8757 GCA_964601095.1 uncultured Melioribacteraceae bacterium
AAAATTTTATCAACCGCAATTGAAAAAAACGTTGATATAATAGGTTTGAGCGGATTGATAACTCCTTCTCTCGATGAAATGGTAAACGTTGCACAAGAGATGGAAAGACGCGGATTAAAAATTCCGTTGCTTATCGGCGGTGCGACAACATCAAGGGTTCATACATCGGTTAAAATAGCACCCCAATATTCACAATCGGTTACTCATGTTTTGGATGCATCAAAAAGCGTTGGTGTAGTGAGCAATTTATTAAGTAAGGATTATAAAGACAGCTTTGTAGAAAAAATAAAAAATGAGTATGCAGAATTGCGTGAGAATCATTTCAAGAAACAGGTAGCTCGCGAATATTTAACTATTGAAAATGCAAGGGAGAATAAATCAAAAACAGATTGGAATTCTATTAAAATTACAAAACCATACAAACAAGGCATCACCAGGTTGGAAAATGTTCCTCTCGAAATCCTTCGTGAATATATTGATTGGACACCTTTCTTTATTACTTGGGAATTAAAAGGACATTATCCGGATATTTTTACTAACGAGAATTATGGAAGCGAAGCTAAAAAATTATTCGACGATGCAAATAAATTACTTGATAAAATTATTACTGAAAAATTATTAATTGCAAACGGTATAGTTGAAATTTTTCCCGCCAACTCTATTGACGACGATATAGAAATTTATTCGGATGATACCCGTAATGGCATTCTTGAGACGATGAATACAATTCGCCAGCAAACAATTAAATCCAACGGATTACCAAACATTGCCCTTTCGGATTTTATTGCGCCGAAAGAAAGCGGTATAAAAGATTATATCGGAATGTTTGCAGTTACAACTGGACTTGGCATCGAGAAGCTTATTGAGCATTTTGAAAAGCAGCATGATGATTATAATTCAATAATGACAAAAGCTATTGCCGATCGGCTCGCAGAAGCATTCGCCGAATATCTTCACGAAAAAGTTCGGAAAGAAATTTGGGGTTATTCTTCAGATGAAAATCTGACAAGCGAAGAAAAGATAGATGAAAAATATACAGGCATTCGCCCTGCACCGGGTTATCCTGCTCAACCTGATCATACTGAAAAACTAAAAATTTGGAAGTTACTTGATGTAGAAACAAACACATCGATAAAACTAACAGAAAATTTTGCGATGTATCCTGCAGCTTCTGTGTGTGGTTTGTATTTTGCGAATCCCAATTCTAAATATTTTACCGTCGGAAAAATCGGGAAAGACCAGGTTGAAGATTACAGAAAACGAAAAAGAATCAATATAAAAGAGGCAGAGAAATGGCTGCGTCCAATTTTAAACTATGATGAAAATTGAAATAGCAAAAAGAACATTCCGTACCGGCGCAATCGGCGCTTTGATGGATGAATACGAACGCGCTGCAGAGGAATTAAAAAATATATTAAAAGATATCCCTCAGGAAATTTTTGAAAAGATTTTCGACCGTAATACAACAGATGAAGATTGCAGGTCAATTCTTACAATAATGCGGCATGTTGTGGCTGCGGGATACGGATACGGAAATCAGATTAGAATATTTTTGAACTTTACACCGCATAAACCCGAATACAAAGTTGAAACTCCTCACGATGCAATTAGAATGTTGGAAAAAGTTATTACGTTCACTGCAAATTCCGTTGAGGGCAAATGGAATATGAGTGAAAGCGAAATTATTGCCACGCGAAGAGAAACACGCTGGGGTTTATATGATATTGAAATGATGTTCGAACATGCGATTGTGCATATTTTACGGCACAGGCGCCAAATTGAAAAATTTATTTTATCAGATCAGCAATAAAACATAAGGGAATTTTGAATACTTTTAATTTAGATCCGCAGATTCAGTTAAAACAATTATTCGAGAAATGGTCTATTGAAGACGTAATTTCTATTAAGCCGCTCCCACAATCCGGCTCTGCTCGTAAATATTTCAGAATTAACGGTAAAACCAAATCCGTAATCGGTGTTTACAATACCGAAGAAAGAGAAAATGTTGCTTTCATTACTTTCAGCAGGTATTTCAAAAGGTGTGGCTTGAATGTCCCCGAAATTTATACTTACGATGTATCTCGGCACATTTATATTCAAGAAGATTTAGGCGATCTCAATCTCTATAATTTCCTAAAAACTATAAGAATCGATAATGAATTTCCTAGCGAAGGGGTTTTGATATATAAAAGAGTAATAGACCAGCTTCCAAAATTTCAAATTACCGCCGGGAATTATTTCGATTATTCCGCTTGTTATCCTAGGTCGAATTTTGACAAACTTTCGATGATGTGGGATCTCAATTATTTCAAATACTATTTCCTGAAACTTGCAAAAGTACATTTCGACGAACAAAAACTGGAAGACGATTTCAACAGACTTACGGATTTTCTTTTGCAAACAGACAGCAACTTTTTTATGTACCGGGATTTTCAGTCGCGCAACATAATGATTAATAACAGCGATGTATATTTCATCGATTACCAGGGCGGTAGAAAAGGAGCGCTGCAGTACGATCTCGCTTCATTATTGTACGATGCCAAAGCCGACTTACCTGAAAAACTGAGAGAGGAATTACTAGATCACTATTTACAGGTAATTCAGCAGCATACAAAAATTAATAAAACGCAATTCGTTAAATATTTTTACGGCTTTGTTTTACTAAGAATTTTTCAAGCAATGGGCGCATATGGTTACCGCGGGTATTACGAAAGGAAAGAACATTTCTTAACAAGCATTCCTTATGCTGTAAAAAATCTTCATACAATAGTTGAAAGCAAATCTTTAAATGTTGATTTGCCTGAATTAAGAAAATGTATCACGCAAATAATTTATACACCGGAACTAAAAAAATACGAAGTTGAACCGAATGAAGACGGTATTTTGAGTGTAAAAATATTCAGCTTTTCATACTTCGATAAACAGCCCGAAGATTTATGGGGCAACGGCGGCGGTTTCGTTTTTGATTGCAGAGCTTTGCACAATCCAGGGCGGTATGATCAATATAAAAATTTGAACGGCACTGATTTCGAAGTAAAAGAATTTTTGAACAACGAACCTTTGGTTCAGGATTTTTTAACACACATATATTCTGTTATTGATGAAGTAATACTAAATTACATCGCGCGGGGATTTTCAAACTTGATGATAAGTTTTGGGTGTACCGGGGGACAGCATAGGTCGGTTTACGCTGCGGAACAACTGGCAAACCATCTTCTCAAGAAATATAAAATTAAGATTGATTTGAACCACACCAAGTTGAGGATAGTTAAAAAACTTAACCAAGCCGCTCTTTTGTAATTAACTGATTAAGAAATTTTTCTATTGTGTGTCTGAACGTTTTTACTTTTTAGCAATCAAGAATCAAACAATATTAAGATCAATATGAAAGCATTTCTACTTGCAGCGGGCTTAGGCACACGGCTTAAACCTTTAACCGACAATAAACCCAAAGCACTTGTGGAGATTAACGGTGTTCCGTTAATTCAAATTGTTATTAAACGACTAATAGCTTCAGGCGTTGATAATCTTATTATCAATGTTCATCACTTTGCAGACAAAATTATTGATTTCCTGAGATCGCAAAATTACTTCGGTATAGATATTACAATTTCCGATGAGCGCAACAATTTACTTGATACAGGCGGAGGTTTGAAAAAAGTTTCATGGTTCTTCCGCAATACAAATTCTTTTCTTGTTCATAATGTTGATGTTATTTCAGGTTTACAATTAAATCAATTATACACTTATCAAGAGACAAACAATAAAATTGCAACGCTTGCAGTTCAGCAGAGGGAATCCTCGCGGTATCTATTGTTCGATGAAGATAAAAATCTTTGCGGTTGGAAAAATGAAAAAACCGGCGAAGTAAAAATGGCGCGTAAACCCAAAGGTAATTTAAACCAATATGCCTTCAGCGGTATTCATGCGGCTAACCCGGCTATATTCGAATTCTTCCCCGATAAAAATGTTTTTTCTCTAATCGATCTTTTTCTTAAAGCAGCGGAAGAAAATCAAATTACATATTTCGATCACTCCGGCTCGGAGTTTATTGATCTCGGCAAAAAAGAAAATCTTGATAAAGCTGCCGAATTCTTGAAACCTATTTAAAGAAAGGAATTATTATGAACCGATCCGAAATACTACTTTCATATTCCAAAGGTTATGAAAACATTGTTGAAGCACTAAAAGAATTTCCAGAAGAAATGTGGCAATTCAAACCTTCACCGGATAGATGGAGCATTCATGAAATTATTATTCATATGGCGGACAGCGAAGCGCATAGTTACTGCAGAGCCAGAAAATTAATTTCGGAACCGGGTTCAACTGTTATGGTTTACGATCAAGATGTTTTGGCAAAATCAACAAATTACCATGCACAAAGTACGAATGACGCGCTCGAACTTTTTCGTATGCTTAGAAAAATGACGTACAATATCCTAAAAAATCTACCGGATAAAACCTGGAATAATCACATAATGCACCCAGACAACGGACGCATGACAATGGATGACTGGCTAAAAGTTTACGACGACCATGTTAAAATTCACATCAAACAAATGAAAAACAATTTCATTGAATGGCAAAAAACCAACTTAGATTTCGGAGTTATTTCAATATGAAAAAATTTCTATTACTCGTTTTATTATTACCAGCAATTCTTTTTTCACAAGGCGTTGAATGGAATAAAGAAAACTATTCCAAAAAGGAATATCGAATTCCCATGAGAGACGGCGTTACTCTTTTCACTTCCGTTTATTCGCCAAAGGACACAACTAAAAATTACCCGGTGCTGATGGTTAGAACTCCTTATACTGTTTCGCCGTATGGTGAAGAGAACTTCCCAAGAAATCTTGGGCCGAATGACGAGTTCGCAAAAACGGGATACATTTTTGTTTTCCAAGATGTGCGCGGTATGTTTATGAGCGAAGGTAAATATGTTAATATGCGCCCGCACTTTCCCAATAAATCTGATAGCGAAGTTGACGAATCCACCGACACATATGATACAATTGAATGGCTTATAAAAAATATAAAACACAATAACGGCAATGTTGGTATTTGGGGAATTTCGTATCCCGGTTTTTATGCCGCGATGAGTTTAATGGATTCTCACCCTGCATTGAAAGCTGTATCCCCGCAAGCGCCTATTGCCGATTGGTTTATCGGCGACGACATGCACCACAACGGTGCGTTTGCTCTTTCAATGTCTTTTAATTTTTTCAAATCTTTCGACCAGCAGAGAAAAGGTTTAACAACAACATGGAAATCTATTGAAGATTATGATTCGCCGGATATGTACAATTTCTTTTTAAAACTCGGACCAATATCTGAAATAAACAAAAAATATTTCAAAGGAAAACTTCCATTTTGGAATGAGATATTTGAACACGGCACATACGATGAGTTCTGGCAATCCCGAAATAATATTCCGCATTTTAAAAATGTGAAGCCGGCTGTTTTAACTGTCGGCGGATGGTACGATTCCGAAGACTTATACGGACCTTTGAATATTTATAAATCAATTGAAGAAAAAAATGCTAACAATAATTCGCATTTGGTTATGGGTCCTTGGAGCCACGGCGGCTGGTCGCGAAGTGACGGAAAATCTTTCGGCGATTTCGAATTTGGGCAAAGCACAAGTGAGTATTACAATAAAAATATTCTTCTCCCCTTTTTCAATTATTACTTAAAGGGTGAAGGAAATTTAGACTTACCTGAAGTAACTAATTTTAGAACCGGTAGTAATGTTTGGGTTAATTATGATAATTGGCCGGTCTCCGAAGCAGAAATTAATAATTTGTTTCTCGCGCCAAACGGGAAATTAACTAATGCAAAACCGGATTCGAAGGAAGAAATTTTTGACGAATACATAAGTGATCCGAATAAACCTGTTCCATACACGGGTAAATTTTACGATTCCAAAATATATTATTACAGAACATATATGAATGAAGATCAGCGTTTCGCCGCTACTCGTCCGGATGTTTTAGTTTATGAAGCAGATATTCTTGATGAAGATTTAACAATAGCCGGACCGATTGATGCAAATTTGTTTGTGTCAACAACCGGAACTGATTCCGATTGGATTGTAAAAATTATAGATGTTTATCCCGATGGTGAGAAAAATCCAGAATTCAATCCCAACAATATTGAATACGGCGGATATCAAAGATTAATCCGATTCGAAGTTATGCGCGGTAAATTTAGAAACAGCTTGGAAAATCCCGCACCGTTTGAACCGGGAAAAATTACTGAAGTGAAATTTAAGCTAAACGATATCGATCATACTTTTCTAAAGGGTCATAAAATTATGGTGCAGATTCAGAGTAGCTTTTTTCCATTTATCGACCGCAATCCGCAGAAGTTTGTTGATATATATTCGGCATCGGAAAATGATTTCCAAAAGGCAGCAAACCGTGTGTATTTCTCGGAAAAACATCCGTCACACATAAAATTTTCTGTCATTAAATAATTTCGATGTTGTAAAATTTTAACTAAATTGAAGTTAGAAAGCGAGGGCATTATGAATTCTAAAAAGATTTTACTTGGTTTAATTTTTATTGTTGCTTCTTCAATCAGCGCGCAAACATTTTCTATCGGTCCGCAGATTAGTTTTTTGAAATCTACAGATGCGGATAATTCAGTAATTATGCCTGCCGTAGCCGCAAGATTGGATTTATTGAATTTCGGCATTGAAGGTTCAATCGGATATAAATCCGAAGAGTACGGCGACGGAATGATCAAAACAACAAGCTACCCTGTTTTATTAACCGGGATGTTGGGAGTGTTTCCGTTTATTCATGCAGAAGCAGGAATCGGATGGTATAACACTAAAATCGAGTATAACGAAGCGCTTGTTCAGCTTGGATCGAATGATGAAACAAAACAAGAAATTGGTTATCATATCGGAGCCGGTGCAGAAATTCCGCTTGGCAATGCTATATTAACGGGCGACTTAAGATATGTTTTTCTCGATGTTGATTTTAACAATACGGCAAAATTATTTTCTACAAAAAGTAATTACTATACAATTTGCATAGGACTTTTATTCAAACTATAAAACTAAATCCATTTTATTATTACTTATTCCGGAGGAAGGATGATATTCGATCAATTAAAACACGCAGAAATTTATTTCCCGTTAGGCGAACGTGTTCGTAAAGCGTTCGAATATTTGCAAACCACGGATTTTAAATCAGTTGAACCTGGAAAATACTCCATCGACGGCGACGAGATTTATGCTGTAGTTTCACAATATGATACTAAACCGATTACTTCCGGTAAATGGGAAGCACATAAAAATTATTTAGACATTCAGTTAGTTATCGAAGGTAAAGAAAAAATCGGTTACTCTTTCTTAAGCAAAATGATTGTAACTCAAGATTATAATGAGGAAAAAGATATAATGTTTTTAAAAGGCGAAGGCCAATTCTTAACAGTTGATGCGGGATACTTTGCTGTTTTTTTTCCGAGTGATATCCATATGCCGGGTATTGCATTGAATATTTCCACGCCGGTAAAAAAAGTAGTTGTAAAAGTTAAAGTTGATTTGCCCGTTGAAAAACCTGCTTCAGAAGTTCTTGATGAAACACCACCTGTAGTTGAATAAACACAATTTGAAAATTCTTAAAGTCGGCATTGGTGATCAGTTTTTAAATTACTGATCACCAATAACCTGAAACATAAATTATTTTTTACTCACCTTAACCGGCTTCACTTCCAAAAGCTCAACTTCAAAAATCAACGTTGAATAAGGTTGAATCAATTCTCCCGCTTGATTTTCTCCGTACGCAAGATTATAAGGAATATATAATTCCCATTTATCGCCTTCCTTCATAAGCTGCAAAGCTTCGGTCCATCCTTTGATTACTCTGTTTACCGGGAATTCAGTCGGTTCATTTCTTTTATATGAACTGTCGAATTCTCTTCCGTCAATGAGAGTCCCTTTATAATGAACTTTTACAGTATCTTCTTCTTTAGGCGATTTACCTTTTCCACTTTGTAATACTTTATACTGAAGCCCGCTTTCAAGAGTTTTAACACCTTCTTTCGTTTTATTCGCGGCAAGAAATTCATCGCCTGCTTTTTTATTAATCTCTTTAGCAGCTTCCTGTTGCTTTGTTTTTTCAGCCATCATTTTACGGTTAAATTCCATTAATACTTTTTGCATAACCGGTTCGCTCAAAACTGTTTTTCCGGCATGAGAATCAAGCATGGCTTGAATAACAATATCAAAATTTATTTTAACACTTGGGTCTTCAATATTTTTAGCGATATTTCTTCCGATGCTATAACTTACCGAATCTTCAAACGTTTTCAGCTCAAAACTATTACTTACGGCTTCCTGCGCTTGTGAAATTGTGACTGTTATAAATAGTATTGCAATGATTTTTACGAACTTCATTTTATCTCCTTGATATTGTCTGTATTTTGGATGTCGAAAATATGTCCATTAGATTTTAATAGCAAATTGACGACGAATTCAGTTAAATAAAATTGATGCTTATACACGCAGTTTTTGGTGCCGGTTTCCATAATTATTTTTATTTTATTCATAGATATTCTTAAGGAGAATTATGAAAACAATACATACTATTTTATTCATGTTTGTTTTTTCTGTTATTAATCTTTATGCCCAAACATTTTATTCGCAAAATCCATTAGCTCATACTTATTCAATAGTAGCCCATGATCCCGTTACGGGAGATGTTGGTGTTGCCGTTCAATCTCATTGGTTTTCGGTTGGGACAGCCG
>CAZRMG010000097.1:0-8746 GCA_964601095.1 uncultured Melioribacteraceae bacterium
CAGTTAAAAAGCCAACAATCATTACCGAGGCAAAAAATGCTATGATGATTATAATATCTAAATAACTAAATGAGACCATATTTCTTCAACAATTCAAAATTCCTGATCACGAAAACTTTACCGTTCATGATATTCAATTTTATAATTGATTTTAACGCAACATTACTAGTGCTTTCTTTTACACCAAATTGAAGCGAAGTGTTATTTAAGGGATATTTCAAACCATCCGACGATATTTTGGTTTTAGAATCAAAACCATAAATTGATATTTCTTCATCAATGATAGTTCGTAAACTTGTTTGTCCTGAGTAAACAGTAAGTAAAGATTTTTGATGAATCATTCGTAAAGATATTTTATCAGAGAATTTTAATATAATTCCAAGATTACAGAATGAGTGATCAAGACGGTCGCCGGTTCCTCCGAGAATAACTGCATCGCTATACTTTTTATTGACGGCATATTTTAAACACTTTTCTACATCTGTATCATTCTGTCTTTTGATTTTTATGATGACGCTTTTGTCATTGAAATATTTCAGGGCTTCGGATGATATTGAATCAAAATCGCCGATAATATAATCCGGAACTATTCCAAATTTTAATGCAGTATTCGCTCCTCCGTCGGCACAAAATATTGTATTAAAACCGGAATTAATTAAAAAGCGGACAACCGATTTTCTTGGCGGTTGCCCGTTCGCTATTATTATGCATTTTTTCATAAACTCACTTTTAAACCAAAAAGTATATTTCTTTCAGCCGCAGGGAAAAATTCTTTTCCTATTGCGTTCATCGCATATAGTTTATCAAAAAGATTATTCACTTGAAAGAACAATTTAATATTATCAAGGTAAGAATTAACAACAAGATTGTAACTCGCGAATAAGTTAGCCGTAAAATATGAATCTACTTTATTGTCCGTATAATCTGCAATACCCGGATAAACCGAAATATATTCGTTGAGCTTGGAATCGTAATTATCCGAATAAAACTCCCCGACATATTTGCCAGTTAATCTAAGCATCAATCCTTCATAATTTATTTTTAGAATAGCATTGAACATAACATCCGGGAATCCGCTGATTCTATTGCCCGAAAGATCAAATATAAATGGTTGCGAAGGTTCATCATCATTTTCGAAGAATGCCTGTCCTTTATCAATATAATTTTTACTTAATGTTCCGTTCAAAGCCAATTCTATGTTTTCGGTAATTCTACTGTTGAAAACAGCTTCAACACCATAGTGTATTGTGCTTTCCATGTTTCCCGTAATCGGCTGTCCGAATCGATCTACTTGTCCTTGTTTTACGATTTCATCTTTGAATGCCATATAAAATAAATTTACCGAAGCGGATGCATTTTCTTTGTTGTAAGAAATTCCCATTTCGATATTATTCATTGTTTCAGGTTTAACAAGTGGATTTGAAAAATCATATAATCCGTTAGTGTAGATTCTAAATTGCGGTGTCTCACCTCCACTAGATTCGGCGGTATCATAATAGTTTTTTAATCTTGGTTCACGTGATACTTTTGCATATGATAAATATGCATTTGTCTCAGGTGTAAATCTATAGTTAATTCCCAGTCGGGGATTAAAGAATAAATCATCAATAGAAAATTTTGTTCCTACATATTTTTCATTATCAATTCTATACTTGTGATATGCGAGTTGAATTTCGGCAAGAAGACTAATTCTTCTGTTGAAATTGTAATTCTCATGCGCGTAAAAATTGAATATATCTTTAGCGCCTTCATAGTAGTAATATTTATAATCTTTCGTCCAACCAACTGGCATATTCTCACCGTAATTAATTGCGCCCCAATGGTTTGATCGATGAATACGAAATTCACCGCCAAGAATCAGCTCGTTATCGTCATGCTTAAAACTAAAACGAGGAATCCATCCCCACTGAACATTTTCAACCTTAGCACGGATTATAGCATTTTCAGGATTTTGATTTGCTGTAAATCCATTTTCACTTGTTAATCTTAAATAGCTCGTGTCTGCCCATGAACCGTCGTAATCAAAAAAGCCATCTCCAATTACAAGAAAAAGAGCGGAGTTAAAAGTTGTATTGTCATTAAATCTATATTCATTCAACAATTCAAAATGGGGTTGAAAAAAGTTTTCAATTTCTTGCGGTCTACGCTCTGTAGTATAAGTATATCCATTTTCGTCTGCTTCCCAATATGAGTAGTTTGCTTTACGCAAAGTTTTGTCTCCAATGGCAAACTTAGGTAAACCAGTGTAAGCTAAACCATCTTCAATTGGGCCTCCGAAAATGTTTATTTGCGTGGTAAGTTTTTCATCATATCGTACAGCGGCAAGATGATATGATTTTAGATCCGACCAGCTTGAATTTCTATATCCGCTGCTTAATGTTTGCGAAAGTTTTGCGTAAAATGAATAACGCCCGCCTAATAATCCTGTTGAAATACTTGCACTATACTTTCTTGTATTGTATGAACCCAGACTTGCTGAAATATTTGTGTGCGGTTTATCAGAAAAGGTTGAGGTAATAATATTTATTGCACCGCCGATTGCTGCAAAGCCAGCCAAACCGGAACCAGCACCGCGTTGTACTTGAATTAATTCTGTGCCTTCAAGCAAATCCGGAAAATCAATCCAATAAACGTTATGATCTTCCGGCTCATTTTGAGGAATGCCGTTTACGGAAACCGATATTCTTCTTTGATCGAAACCTCGTATGCTTAAATAATTGTATCCTATTCCGTTTCCATTTTCGGAATAAAAAGTTGCCGATGGAGTGTAACTAATTAATTCCGGGATATCTTGATTTGTGTAATTATCTGCAATTTCTTTTCTATCAATTTTAGAAAAAGTAATCGGCGTAATTCCTTCTTTACCAACCGTTCCTTTTACAAGAACAGTTTGACTTGTTAAAATATCATTGTTAAGAGATATATCAATTATTGAATCACTCAAAAGTTCAGCAACTTTTATCTCCTTCGCTTCAAAACCTATATAGGATATTCTTAAAATATCGTTTCGGCTAATGTTATCTCTAATTTCAAAAATACCTTCATTGTTTGTAGCGGTACCAATTCCCTTTCCGAGAACCATAATATTTGCCGAAGCTAAAGGCATTTTATTTGATGAATTAAGAACCCTGCCTTTTACTTCCAATAGCTGTGCAAAAAGATTTGTTGATAAAAACAAAAAAAGAACAATTAAGTATTTCATTTTATTCCTCCTATCCATAGCGGATAATTTTAAGAAATAAAAAAAGCCGTTCTTGGAAAACGGCTTCTTAATTATTCTTGGACCATTTTCCTACGCTGGTATTATCCAGATCAGGTTCAAGGGTTTGATCTCAGCACCTTATTAATCCGAAGACGGTAAAGGGCACCCCTAACGACTTTTATTTCTTGTTTAAGAACTAGTTATTAATTTTTAATTTTTGTCCGACTTTTACACGGTCGTTTTTCAAATTATTCCATGCAATTAAGTCAGATATCAATACTTTATGAATTCGTGCAATAGTCCACAAATTTTCGCCTTCTTTAACTTTATGGATTTTGCTGCTAACGGTTTTATTAACACTTTTATTGTTGCTTTGGCTTTTTGAACCATCAACAATTAATTCCTTACCAGCCACAATTTTATTGCTTTGTAAATCATTCCAGTTTTTTAATTCTTTAATTGTTGCACCGTAATTGGCAGCTATTTCACTTAAAGTTTCACCGCTTTTTACAACATGTATATTTTTTTTATCGATGCTTTTAGTTATAGTTTTTTTAGAAACGCTAACGGGTGAAGAATCAGAATTAATAGTTAAAGATTTTCCTGCAATTAATTTATTAGAGCTAAGATTATTCCAGTCGCGAATTTCTGCTATACTAACATTAAACATTTCGGCTATTTCTCCAATCGTATCGCCTGGTTTAATTGTATATCTTACCATGTTGGTTGAAGTTCGTGTAGTGTTATCGCCTAAAGATTTCGCATCGTTCTTTCCGTGGATTGCAAGTACTTGACCAATATTAATTTTATTGGAAGCCAGATCATTCCATTTGCGAATTTGAGAAATTGTAACTCCAAACTTTTGCGAAATTTCACCGAGAGAATCACCTTTTCTAACTTTATACTTTGTGGTTCTTGATGAATTTGCGGTTATGGTAGATTTACCGCTGTTTCTTAAATCTCCATTATATACAACTAATCTTTTCCCACGATTTATTCTACTGCTTTTCAGATTATTCCAATCTTTCAATTGATTAATCGTAACACCATATCTTGCCGCAATACTTGAAAGAGATTCGCCGTTACGTACTCTGTGTTCAATCCAGGAATCTTTAGAATTTACAAACAGAATCTCTCTTTTCTCTTGCTCATTCATATCATTAATTTTTGCATAGTAATCAATTTTCTCGGCAGGTATAAAGACCTTTAGTGAATCACCAACTCTAACTCTTGTTGTGTACGATAGATTATTCCAATTTCTTAAATCGGAAACTCTGATATCAAATAAGTCTGCTATATCAACCAAATTATCTTTGCTTTTTACGCTATAGGAAATTTTAACTTTACCTTCAGGAATTATATAAGGAATTGAATCAAGATTTTGATATATCTGCGCATATTTATCAACACTAACATCGGTAGATATTTCCAGTTTATAAGATGGATTAACATCTAACGAAGTAATCTCATCTTCAATAGCCGGAAGCATATCGGTATTAATAGCTATATCTTCCACACTAATATCGGCGTTAGGTATTTTTAACTCCATGCCAGGTTGAAGACGTTTACGTGTTGAGATATTATTAGTCTTGGCAAGCTGCGAAATACTTACATCATATTTAGCTGCTATTTTAGATATCGTTTCTCCGCTTTCAACAACATGAGTAACAAATAAAAGTTTAGCGTCGTTGGACAGATTTTTCAAGTTGTCAACAAAAGCGTCATATGTTTTTGAAGGAACTCTTAGAGGATATCCGCCGCTATATTTAGACGGGGTTGAATTCTGAATTAATTCCGGGTTCATATCTCTCAACAATTCAGTGCTGATACCGGCACATTTTGCAAGTACATTAAGATTTATTGCTTCATCGATTTTATGAATAGAGTATTCATGTGGTTTTTCATATTGTATATTATTAAAGCCGTATTTTTCAGGCTGAGCAGCAATTAATGTTACTGCAATATATTGGGGTACGTAATTTCTTGTTTCGCGGGGAAGATATTTGCGTAATTCCCAAAAGTCGCTTGAACCAGCGCGTCTCATTGCTTTGCGAACTCTTCCTTCACCGCTGTTGTATGCGGCTAATGCTAAATACCAATCGCCCAATGAATAGTAAAGATCGCGCAAATGTCTTGCTGCGGCGCGGGTTGCTTTTTCAGGATCTCTTCTTTCATCTATTTCGAAATTCACATCAAGATCATAAAAACGGCCTGTGCCTTTCATGAATTGCCAAATACCGACAGCACGAGCCCATGAACGGGCTACAGGATTCAAACCGCTTTCACACATACTTAAAAAGATTAATTGCTGCGGAACTTTTTCTTCTTCAAATGTTTTTGCCATCATCGGAAAATATTTACCCGAACGCGATAACCATGTTTTAATATGATGATTTCCTTTGCCTGTAAAGTATTCAATATACTGTTCAACATGACGGTTAATTTCTAAAGGAAAGTCACCGACAATAACAGTTATGCTTTCGCCTTTTTCAACAACAGTTGTTGAATCTTCTGAAATATCCATATCGGGGATTTTCTTAGTCATCCATTCTTCGAGGGCACTTATTGAAACATCTTCGGGAAGTTCTTCAAGATTTTCAATATATCGTTGATAATCTTCTACTATCGAATTTTCAAGTTCAACGAAAGAGGCATTCTCTTCAATTTCAGGGAAATAACTAAGCTTGTTAATTGCCGACATAGCGGATTCAAAATAATTCAAAGCTTCAACCTTAAATCCAAGTTTCTGTTTGTATAGTGCATTGACGTAATCCTGTCTTGCATTTTCTAACATTTCATTAACAACTGAATTTAAGGTTGGAGTTTTGATAGAATCCTGAGTATTTCTTGCGGTTTGTGTTGTCGAGTTCAGCGAGCTACAAGATGTAGCTATCGATAAAACGACCGCAATAATTGGTAGAAATAGGAATTTTTTCACACAGACTCCGTTATTTAATATTCTGTTTGCAAATTAGTCTCTTGGTAAGATTTTGTCAAGTTAAATATTATATGAATTCCATTATACATTGTAATTAAATGAGTTATAAATCAAATGAAATCGGACTATATGTTCTTATAATGTAATATGTGTATGTATTCTTTGTGGGTCTTGATAATCTTTAATTGTAAATAAGTATCAGTATAACATAAATTATTTGCTCTTTGTGCTTCAACTTTATCTAAAGCGCCTTTAAGTTTTACATCTTCGCGTAACTGAGTAGTTTCTCAAAATTTTCACGCTTTGCTAAACTCAAATAGAAATATTAAAGAATTTTTGGGAATCTATTGACTTGAATGATTTTTCAACGCTTGTTCGTAATTCTTCAAACTCTTCTGAAATGAAAATATTCATATTCCTATCTGCTGGTAAATTGTTAGATATACTTTTGAATATCTCGCCGGGATTTTTTTTCATCAAGTATATTTGATCGGAAAGAAATAACGCCTCGCTTATATTTGTTGTAGTGAATAAAAAAGATATGCTTAATGATTTTGCAATATCCCGGATAAGCATATACAATTCACTTTTCGTTTCTCCATTCATTTTATTAAACGGTTCATCGATTACAATTACAGAAGGTTTATGTGCAATTGATCTTCCCAAATAAATTCTAAATCTAAAACCAAGACTTTTATTGTGCGGAAAATGTTTTTCATATCCATCAAGTCCCACGATTTTCAGAATACTATCAATATCAATCCCGGTGTTATCTTTGACACCAAATTGAATATTCTCTTTAACATTTAACCACGGAAATGACGACGGTTCGGAAGTAATATAAATTACACTTTTTGAATCTGTATTTACAATCTCTCCATTTGACGAACTTTCAAGCCCGGCAATTATTTTTAACAAAGAAGATTTACCCGAGCCGGACGGTGCAATAATCGAACAAACTTTTGCATCGTGAACAGTAAAAGAAATATTGTTAAGCAGATTAACGTTAAATCCGAATTCATCAGTATAACTTTTTGATATGTTTTTTATTTCGAGCATTTTAATTATCCCAAAAGAATATTTTATTGCCGATAGCGTTTATCGCTAAATTACCAAGCCAGATGATAATGCTGATAAAAATTGCGATTGCTATCAGAGCAGAAAAATCGTTATATAATAAAGCCGAACGATAAACCCCGCCAAACCCTTGAATATTTGAAACAAATTCATAGATCATAACAATAATCCACAAAAAATAATGAGCGCGTGTTAATTCACCGAACACTTTCGGCTCAACCGATTTCCAAATTATTTTTGAATAAATATCATTTTTTGATAAACCTAAATTCCGCCCCGTTAATAAATATTCTTGTTTTACATTTTTTGATTCAATAAACAATTTGTTGACGAGGATAAAAACAACTGTTAATAAACCAAATAGTGCTTCGGCGGCAATTGAATCTCTAAACCAGAATGTGAATAATATTGCAACGAAAAATGGAGGGAAATAACGAAATAGTTTTAATGTCGCAACCGAGTTTGAAAACTCGTATGCTGCCGTAATTATATAACGCGATTTCAGAATTAATAAAAAATAGCCTGCGGCAAGAGATAAATAAACTACGGTTGTTGTAATCGCAAATGCGATAAATAAATCGTAAACCGGCCAGATTGAGAAAAAAGATTCGAAAAGCAACGAGGGCTTAGGAAGAATTTTATTTACCGGCAAAATAAATTCGAACAAACTTATATAAATAAAAGCGACCACAATAAAAAAAATAAATTTCGATTTTAGAACGGAGTTTTTCTGCACTTAATAAACCTCATGCGAAATGTTTAGTTGAAATATATTTAATGGTTGTGCGGAAATCAAACTTAGCAAGCTTTATTTATTTCCTGCGAAAACGGATTTTTATCTTTTTCATAACCTATTGTGCTTGATTCACCGTGACCCGGAAATATTTTTACATCATCCGGCAATGCGAACAGTTTCGTTTTTACAGAATTCAATAATGTATTATAATCACCGCCCCACAAATCTGCCCTGCCGATATTTTCTTTAAACAATACATCGCCAGTAAAACAAATTTTTTGCGCTTCAAAATAGAGACAGTATTCTCCCGGAGAATGTCCAGGTGTGTATAAATATTTTCCTTTAATTTCACCTAAGGATAAGAGAATATTTTCAGAAATAAATTCATCCGGTTGCGGTGAAGGAATTAGTTCTACACCATAATTTTCAGCTTGCCCTATCATTAATTCAAGTAGAAATACGTCTTCCTTTGGTGCAAAATACTTCGCGCCAGATGTATTTTTTATAAATGCATTTCCAAAAATGTGATCGATATGGCAATGTGTATTTATTAAATAAAGCAGGTTAAGATTCTCTTTTTCTATTGCCGATTTAAGTTCATCATTTTCTTTTTTATTAAAACAACCCGGATCAATTACTGCGGCTTCCCTGCTGCTTTCATCCCAAATGAGATAAGTGTTTTCAAGAAAAGGACTAAATGTAAATTGTTTTATTTTCAGCATAAATTACTTCGAAAAATTTTTCTTTATTCTTGATATAAGTTTTTTATTGTAGTTATTAAAATTATCCATTG
>CAZRMG010000098.1:0-8678 GCA_964601095.1 uncultured Melioribacteraceae bacterium
TTTCGTTCGCATTTCTCTCGGCGGCGTTCGCGATGAGGCAGAAATTCGCGGGCACAGAAGGACATACATCGGTTCGATGCCGGGCAAAATTATTCAATCAATGAAAAAAGCAAAAACTGTAAATCCCGTAATGCTGCTTGATGAGATTGATAAGATGAGTATGGATTTCCGCGGCGATCCGTCGTCGGCTATGTTAGAAGTTTTGGACCCCGAACAGAATCATACTTTTAACGATCACTATCTTGATGTTGATTACGATTTATCGCAGGTAATGTTTATAACGACTGCAAATATCCGTTATAATATTCCTCTTCCTCTTCAGGATAGAATGGAAATAATTGAGCTGCCGGGATACCTTGAACATGAAAAAATTCAAATTGCGCAACGGCATATAATTCCAAAACAAATGAAAGCTCATGGTTTGGATAAATTTAAAGTTGATTTTAAGGATGAAGCAATCAATAAAATAATTATGGAATATACTCGCGAAGCCGGCGTTAGAAATCTTGAACGCGAAATTGCTTCGGTTCTTCGTAAAACCGCGCGGGATATTGTTCTTTCGCATTCAGAAAACGGGAAGAAAAAAAATTCTAAAAAAAGTTTTATAATAGATAACACTTTGATTGAAAAATTTCTCGGCGTGCCCAAATACAGAACTCAAAAAGCCGATAAGGAATTACGAGTCGGCAGTGTAACTGGTTTGGCATGGACAAGCGTCGGCGGTGAAATTTTACAAGTCGATGCAACAATAATGAACGGCGCGGAAAAATTAACATTAACCGGTCAACTCGGGAATGTGATGAAAGAATCGGCACAAGCCGCTTTGAGTTATTTAAGATCGAATGCAAAAGAATTCAATTTGGAATCAAATTTTTCAAAAGGTAAAGAAGTTCATATTCATTTGCCGGAAGGCGCTATTCCAAAAGACGGGCCATCGGCAGGAATTACAATGACACTCGCAATGTATTCAGCATTCAGTGGAAAACCGGCACGCAACGATATTGCAATGACTGGCGAAATAACTTTACGCGGTAAAGTTTTGGCTATCGGCGGTTTAAATGAAAAGTTATTAGCTGCGCGTAGAAGCGGCATCACAACTGTTTTAATTCCTAAAGACAATGAGAAAGATTTATCAGAAATAAAAAATGAAGTGAAAGAGGGATTAAAAATCATTCCGATTAGTACTATTAATGAAGCACTGGCGTATGTTTTTGAAACCAAAACAAAACGCAGTGTTAAGAAGAAAAAATAATTGTTGAACGATTTGAGAACAATGATTCCGGTTTTGCAAATTCTAAAATCATAAATCCTTTTTCGTTATTCTTAAATCATTATTGAAAGAAGAGATGTCTGAAACTTTATTAATAAATAAATCACTATCCGAAAAAGAAATTTATGAATCGCTTCTTCCGCAAATGGAAAGCTTGATAAATCCAGTTGACCCGCTGATATCAAATCTTTCTAATATTACTGCTGCGTTGAAAGAAGCGTTCGATAAAATTAGCTGGGTTGGTTTTTATCTTTTGAAGGAGAACAAACTTTATCTTGGACCTTTTCAAGGGAAAGTTGCCTGTACTGTAATTGAAATTGGTAAAGGTGTTTGCGGAACATCAGCACAAAAAAATGAGACTATCATTGTTGAAGATGTTGAAAAATTTCCCGGACATATTGCATGCGATTCAGGTTCGCGTTCGGAAATTGTTGTTCCATTAATAACAAACAGCAAAGTAATCGGTGTTTTGGATATGGATAGTTATCAACTTTCCGCGTTCGGAAATACGGATAAAATTTTTCTGGAAAAAATCTGCAGCATCATAACAAATATATTTTCATTTGAGAATTCTATTTTGTAAATAGAACACAGATTACACAGATTATTTATGATTTACGCGGATTAAATCATAAGAAATCATAACGATCATAATTATCCGCGTTCCATTAAGATTGAGATATGAATTTTTTAGTAACAGCACGAAAATGGCGCCCGCAAACATTCGCTGATGTTGTTGGGCAGGAACATATAACAACAACTTTAAAGAATGCAATACTCAATAATAGAATTGCTCATGCGTATTTATTTGCAGGTCCGCGCGGGTGCGGAAAAACCACGACGGCGCGAATTCTAGCAAAGAGTTTGAATTGCACAAATTCCAAAAACGGCGAGCCGTGCAACGAATGCGAAATGTGTCAATCGTTTTTGACCTCGCAAACATTGGATATAATTGAAATCGACGGCGCATCCAACAGGAGAATTGAAGAGATTAGAACTTTGCGCGAATCAGTAAAGTACGCACCGACAAAAGGCAACTACAAAGTTTATATCATCGATGAAGTACACATGCTGACAACGGAATCTTTCAATGCACTACTCAAAACCTTGGAAGAACCGCCGGAACATACAATTTTTATTTTTGCAACTACCGACGTTCATAAAGTACCGCTCACAATTATTTCGCGATGCCAGCGTTTTGATTTCAGAAGAATTGAAATGTCAGTAATTAAAAATCGTTTAGAAGAAATCGCCAACGCGGAAGGAATTGAAATAGATGATCTGGCTTTAACATTGATTGCAAAAAAGGCCGACGGCGCTTTACGTGATGCACAAAGTTTGTTCGATCAAATAATTTCTTTCAGCGGTCAAAAAGTTGAATCCGATATGCTTTCACAAATGCTGAACTTGATTGACGAGGAAGTGTATTTTAAAATTTCCGATGCTATCCTTGAAAAAGATTTCAACAGCGCATTCAACATAACGCAAAAAATTTACGAGAACGGTTGGAACTTCATTGATTTTCTCAACGGGTTGAATGAACATTTTAGGAATATAATGACTGTTGTAATCCGCAAAAAAGTTGATTTGGTTGAAACCGCTGAAGTTTACAAGGAAAAATACTTAGAGTATGCCGATAAATTTTCCGAAGGAGATTTACTGAGAATACTTTCGTTTATAAATAAAACCCAATATGAAATAAAATCTTCGAGCAATCAGAAATTAAAAGTTGAAGTTGCGCTTTGTCAATTAATTGGTTTGGAAAGATCATCCACTATAACAGAGTTGATTTCCAAAATGAACAGCGGCGGAATTATTGCGGAATCGCACAAAAAACACTACGGTGATTTTGGCGGGTCTTCTGCCGAAACAAAAAGTATTGTTTCAAATGTCCGGCCAGCGATAAAAGAAGAAATAAAAATTCCTGAAGTTAAAACATTTATTGCACCCACGGCAAAAGATTCAAATGAATTCAACGATATAATAAATAAGTGGCAGAATTTTGTTGAACAAGTAAAAAACGATAAACATTTCTTCGGTTCTGTTCTTGTAAATTCAAATCCGGTTGAATTCATGAACGACCGCTTGCAATTAGAAGTTGATCATCCTGACGATTGGGATATTATTGTTGATAACAAATCATATCTTGATAAAGCTACGAAAGAGTTTTTCGGTAAGAGAATTGAGTTTGACAACAGCGGCACAAAAGGGACTTCAAAGAAATTAGACGCAAAAAGTTCTCTTAAACAAACAAGTGCTCAAGATGAAAATCCTTTGGTGAATGCGATTATTAATCAACTCGGCGGAAAAGAAATTAAAAGATCTATTGAATAGAATGTTGGGAACACAAATTTTGTGTTCCCTGCTATAAAAAATTATTTTAATTTTTTATAGCCAGCAAATCTGTTAAAATCGAAAAACCCGTTTCAACTCTTCCCGCACCTTTTCCAATAATTGTAACATCACCCATTAAATCTGTTGTAAAAGTAACTGCGTTTGTCGAACCCATTACACTTGCAAGAGGATGGGTTAACGGAATCATTTCCGGTTTAACCGAGGCGGAAACTTTACCATCTTTCATTTCCACAGAACCTATTAATTTCCATCGGGAATTTTGTGTTTTGGCTTTTGCTATATCTTCCGATTTTATTTTTGTTATGCCTTCACATGAGACGTCATTTATATCCAGGTTTAAGTTCATCAAAACATTAGCAAGAATTGTAACTTTAGCACGCGCATCAAAACCTTCAACATCTCCGGTCGGATTGGCTTCGGCATAGCCGAGTTTTTGTGCTTCTGCTAATGCTTCTTCGTAACTTTTTCCATCTTCCATTTTTGTAAGAATATAATTTGTAGTGCCGTTCAAAATTCCTTTGGCTGAGGTTATTCTATTTCCAGCCAATGGTCCCGATGCCAAATTAAGTACCGGTGTACCGCTCATCACTGTTCCTTCAATCAAAAATTTTACACCGTTCTTCTCTGCAAGTTTTGACAATTCTCTATAAGCTAATGCTGCCGGACCTTTATTGCTTGTAACTACATTCTTTTTATTTTTGAAGGCGGTTTTACAATGCCGAATCGCTGGTTGTCCGTTATTTAAATTTGTAAATGCAAGTTCACAAATCACTTTTGCATTTGTTTTTTTGATCATTTTAACTGCATCCCAATCAACCAAGTTTTTAGTAAAGCAGCCATTTTTCTTTATGTCATCGAATACCTTTTTTAGATCAAGCCCTTTAGAATTATTGATTGTTCCATATTTTGCATCACTTATCGAAACAACATCATATTCGAAATCATATTCTTTTTTAAGCTCTTTTTTCTTTTTTATTAGAATTTCGCAAAGCCCTTGTCCCACAGTGCCGAATCCGATTAAGGCGATTTTTTGTTTCAATTTATCCCCTTTCTAATTTTATTACGGAATATATGATGATTAAAATATTTTTTAATTTCCAAAAACTTGTTTAAGCAAATCTGTAACTCGCGCTGCCGGGTCGGTTCTTATTTTCTTTTCTTCACCGGCAACCATTGTAAATAATCCGTCTAAAGCTTTATCTGTTACATATTCATCCAAATCAGTGTTGCTGATTTTTAAAAAGGGTATTTTTTTAATATCCGACGTTAAACTTTTGTAAGTTTTAGTCACTCCCACATTTTCAATCGACTTGTTAACAATCGGTTTAAATGCAGCGCGTAAATTATCCGATGTTTTTTCTTTAAAATACATTGTTGCTGCATTCTCTTTTCCCGTTAATATTTTTTTAGCATCATCAAAAGTCATTTTTTTTATCGCATCCCAGAATATAGAAGTTGCTTCTGATGCAGCGGATTCTGCGGCGCGATTTATGCTCAATTCAAATTCGTCGAATTGTTTTCCTAATCCGAATTGTTTTCCAACTTTCGCAATTGATTGAATTTCTTTAGGAAGAGGAATTTTAATCAATTCGTTTCCGAAGTAACCATCAACTTTAGAAACAATATCAACGGCATTTTTAGAACTTAGTGTTAATGCTTCCTTCAACCCGTCAACAATATTTGGATCGTTCGATTCAGATTTTTTCTGCTTTGTTAAATCACCAACTTTCTTTAGAAGATCTTTAATCTGTCCGTAATCCTGATTATTGAATGCAAGTGTAAATATAAATACAATCAAAAAATATTTTAGAATATTTCTCATTTTATCATCTCCCAAAAATTTTAAGTATTTTTTTTCTTCATAACGCCAAACATAATACATTTTAAAGTTGATTTTTCAAACAAATCAATTATTCATAAAAATTGATTAAACATTTTTTTTGCGAATAGTGTAAATCAATTTTAAATAAAAATCCCGGTATTGTAACCGGGATTTTTGTGAATTAGAAATTAGAAAAGTATTATTTAATCAATAGCAATTTTTGTTTATTAAAATAACTTTTATTATTGTTTTGAAGAGAGACTGTAAGAATATAAACCCCTGATGATAAATTCGATCCGTTAAATGTGATTGAATATTCTCCCCGTTTAATATCTTCATTAATTAGTTCAGCAACATTTTCACCAAGTATGTTAAAAACATTCATTGTGATATGTCCATTTTCCGGGATCTGATATTTAATCGTGGTAACCGGGTTAAATGGATTCGGGTAAACATATGTATTAATCTCAAGCAATGAATCTGATTGCGTTTCTTCATCATCAACCGCTGTTGGTTGTTTTGTTTCATCAATACAATCTACACAATATCCATGATTTTCATCTTTGTTGAAAATTAGGAACCCACTGTAAGGAGTTAGAATTTTCTGCTTGATACTTAAACCGATAATATCCGAAACCGTAAGAGGATTATAAGAAAGTTTTAACAGAGATTTTATATGTCCACCATACCAGGCAGTTGCAATTTGATCGTTCCCTTTAACAATATCTTGTTCGGTCAACGTCATATCATATTTCACAGATGTCATTTTATATTTTCCAAACACCGTGATATTAACCGGTAATTCACCGGAATATTTTCCAACCTGCATTATTGGTGTATTCAACGGATAATACCCTTCGTGAAGCGCAAGCAAATGTTTGCTGTGAGCATAACCGGTGCCGAATCTCATCTGGACTTCAACGCTTTCAAAATGACTTATCTCGTCATATAGAAATGAATATACCATTTCCTTAAAAGTATTAAAACGAAGAAAGAATAAATTACCTGATGAAGGATACGTGATTCTTCCATAAAATGACTTCATTTGGGTTTCGTAATTATCATTGTAATAATATAAATCACCTTTGTTATCGAGATCCATGAAATGAATTTTAGTTCCGCTTTTAAACTTTTGGATAATGTCGTCTGCAAGTTGATTTTTTGCATCTCCGTATAAATTAATTGTAGTTGTATTAGTAAAAAATAGAACTTCATTAATTCCATTCTGAGAGTTTATAAAATCCGCCGCTTTGGAAATAAGCGGTAATAGATTATTATAACTTGGGAAGGAACGCATCATAACCTTTTGAAAAAGTTGATCAACACCATTTTTGCTGCATCCAACCCAGCCATTACTTCCTAAAACATAATCATCATAAGCAACCAATACATTGATTGAATCCTGCTCAGAAAAAGATTGCTGAAGAGATTCTTTAAGATATGATAAAAGGAAATCGCCGTCCAAGCTGCTTGTATTGAATCGATTGTAGTCAATCACAAATAATACTTTTCGCGGAGTTGCAATTTTAGGAACAGTCGGCGGTTTTACGGCAAGATGATAAAAATTTTCTTCATCTTTTGAATATGTGGATAAATAAGCTGTGTTTTTTATTGGTGATGGAATTTCCATTTCCACGAACTGGTCGAAGTTTACCGGGATTTCAATTTCCCATGAAGACATTTCAACATTATTTTTTGAAGACAAAATATCTGCGCCGATAATCTGGGGTTCGTAAGGTTCCGAATCATATTTATATAGAATTCTTAACTTTTTTATGTTCGGAGTATTTTCCGCAATCAACTGGGTCATAGGAAGCCAAACGCGTAAGTTTTCACCGGATGGACGACCGGGCAATAGATACTGAATTTTGAATCTTCTTTTTTCATTCCTTTTTATTGGAAATAATCTTAATTCATGTGTTACCTGTCCCGAACTATTGGGAGAAGATTGAGTAAGCAGCCCTGGATTTCGAATAGGATTACTAACATTATTAAACAATAACTCCGCTGTCCACTTATCCAAAATTTCGGCTGAAATTATCGAGTCGCCATCCCAGTACCAGAATTCATGTACTATTGCATCTTGCGGTAAATTAAACTGCCATTTAAATTCAAGTTCGTTATAATTCTTAAAAAACCAGCTGTTGAAATCGTATGAAACAGTCATATATAGATTTATTTCTATAAAATTTCCTGCGGGTTTAACGACTAATGTTGCTTCATCAATATTTACGTTATAATCTTTAACATTAGGATAGTTAGCTTCGTAAACAGAAAATTCGGTTGCTCTCACAGAAGCCGCTATAAAAAAAATAAAAATGTATGTAAATAATTTTTTCATTTCGATCTCCGGTTTAATTAACGAACTAACAATAATTTTAAAGTCTTAACAGAATGTCCTGTTCGTAAGACAGCAAAATAAGCTCCCGATGAAACTTGACTTCCAAAATCGTTAAGCCCGTTCCAATCAACTTTCAGTTCGTGCAAATTTGAGAAACCGGACAAATCAAAACTTTTAACTTTCTGTCCGAGAATATTAAAAATATCCAGTTTAATTCCATCTCTCTTAAATTCACCAGTAAGTTTAATCACAATTGTTGTTTGCGGATTAAAAGGATTGGGATAAGCAGAGATATCTAAATTGCTGGGTAATGTTTCAGGAGTATTCTCCTCGTTATTTTGCTCAACGGAAACTATTTCGTCTTCGTATTGCCTAATATAACCGGAGTAACCGGATGGTGCCGGAATAATGAATGCGCTGTACGGAGTAATAATGTGATATTTGACAGAAAGTTCTTCGATATATTTAATAGTGCTGTAACTTTGCGGCTGAAGAAATAAATCTTTCATTATGTAATTACCAAACCAGTAAAGACCAACATTGCTAGAAATTCCTTCCGGAACGATAGAATTATCTTCAGGTATTTCAATTGTATTGAAGTAGCTTTCGTTTAAGTAATTACCAAAATAATTAACTGTGAAAGGTGAATTACCTTCCATTAAACCATATTGCCCATAACGAGCAGTTATATCGAAATTATTTTTATTGTTGTTAAGATTAATTCTTGAATGGGAAAAACCATTTTGAGGAATCGGATCAATTTCAACAGTACTTACCTTTGGCGCCCAGCAGTCAAGCACCTGGTCGATGTAATACAAGTAATATAAATTATAGATTTTGTTAAAATTCCCTCCGGAAAGGCGCGTCAAATTTTCATAAAGGTATTCGTT
>CAZRMG010000099.1:0-8678 GCA_964601095.1 uncultured Melioribacteraceae bacterium
GTTGTTAAAATTAATAACAGCTTTCTTGTTGCGTCATGATCGAGCGGCCAGATGCTGTGGAAGAAATGATAATCCGTCAGCATGCTTATGAGAAAAATCGGTAATGTTAAAACAAGAGCAATAATGAATTCTCTTTTAAGAATATTGTAACTCTCGTCTTTTTCTTCGTGAAGATGATCATGCTTGGTATTTCCTAATTTTTGTTCGGCATGATCTGTTTTCAATTTATAACCATATTCATGAACGGCAGCCGCTATCTCGTTTAGCTCAACATTATCATTTTCGGTTTCGAAACTAACGCGTTCTGTAGCGAGATTCACGCTTACGTTTTTTACTCCGTCAAATTTGCCGATAATTTTTTCGACACGCGTAACACAGCTAGCGCAAGTCATTCCCTCAACGGGTAAATCGAAATTTTTCATTTACGAATCCTTTCTCACTTTAAATCCGGCTTCTTCAATAGCTCTTTCAATTTGTTCATTTTGCACTTTCGATTCGTCGTAATTTACTTTGGCGGAACCGATTTGAACCTCGAAAGATTCAACCGGAATTTTTGATAATTCTTTTTTTACAGCCATCACACAATGATTGCATGACATCCCGTCGATTATGAATTCAGAAGTTTTCATTTATTAACCTTTCTATTTTGTTTGATGAACGATGCAAATATATACAGTAGTATAAATTCAACTGTTACATAATTTTATTAATGATGTGTAAAATTTTATGATGAATAGGCGAGAAGTTAATCTGCAACTTTGTCGAGAGGTTTTCTCATATTTTTTGTTAAAAGTTTGAATTCACTTGCGGACAATCCCGTAATCTTTTTGAATTGATTTGATAAATGTTGAACACTGCTGTAGCCAAGCTTGTAGGCAATCTCGCTTAAATTGAATTCATTATATTTTAAAAGCTCTTTCACGCGTTCAACTTTTTGCAGAATTATGTACTGTTCAATTGTAATACTCTCCAACGAAGAGAATAGGGAGGATAAATAATGGTATTCCATCCCAACTTTATTTTCAATTATCTCTGAAAAATTTTTCTTATCGAGTATTTTTTCATCATCGTATATTGTACTAATAACAACGCTTTTTATTTTCTCAATTGTTTTCACTCTACGGTCTTCTATCAATTCAAATCCGTTTTGTTCGAGTACGTTTTTAATATCCTGGAATTGTGCTTTGGTTGGCTCTACGGTTAACTCAACTTCGCCGAGAATTATGTTCTTTATTTGCAAACCAAGTTTTTCAATTTCTTCTTTTACAACTTTGATGCATCTGTTGCAAACCATGTTTTTAATATAAATAGTGCAAGATTTCGAAGAGTATTTTTTCATGAAAAGACTTTCTTAAGTTGTTACAATTTGCGGTTATCATCCTTTTTCGAAATTCTTAATGTGAACATATTATCTTGATGCTCATCTGCATATTTATCCAAGATGTTATCTTCTAATGTTTTTTCATTAGGATTTTTTTTCAATTCGGGCTGTTGCGGTTGTTTTTTATCTTCGCGGGGTTTTAGTGGGTTGTTGCCGATACTTTTTATAACTTCAATTCTGTTTGACGACTTTTCGTTCGTTGAAACATGAGGTTTCTCCTGTTCGTTTCTCTTCTTATTATGTGTAATATTTTCTTTAATCTGTTTGTTTTGGTCAATTTTTATTTCTGGATTAAACAACGGTTTTGTTATTCGCTGAACTGTTTTTACAACATGCTGTTCAAATTCTTTAGCAGCCGAAACATGTTTACGGGCAGAATTATCAACTAATCCGTTCTTGTCTTTTATCTTAAAGGAAATATAAGATACTGCAATCGCTATAACCGCGATGACAGCGACTATTAATAATACTGTATAAATTATAGGTACTAATTCCATGGGGAAAAGATATTAAAAAATTTTCGGGTAACAAAAAGAAAGGTGAAAGAGCTGTTAAGAATTAAACAGCTCTATTCGAGGCGGCTGTAATACTACTTAAACCTGTTTCAGGAATGTCGGAATAGAAATTAAACATATTGTATTCTGCCTGGGGCACATTAAAACTTTTTGTCTCTCTTCTGCTAAAATTATTTTCATTAGTGTAAAACTTTGAAGAACGATTCATTATTTCTATTCGATTGCTTCCGCGCTTGTCACGAACGGAATTTGTATATGTTTCTTTCCTATTTTCCGGTTGATACTTTGTTGCAAATTTTTCTTCTTGTTTGTTTCGAGTAATAGATTCGTAATTTTCTCGCATGCCGTTAAAATCATCTGATTGAAGTATTCGAACCTGTCTGTTTAATTCAGGTACAGGTTGATATGAATAAGAAGGAAGTGTGTTTGAAATATTCTGTACTTGAATACTGGATTGCGGCGCTAAGTATTGATTTTGTCTAATCACAACTAATTTTTTTTGCTGATTTTTTATTTCTTCTTCTATTAGCGGATTAACTTTAGATTTTGTCTTAAATGATAAATATGATACGGTTACTACAATTAATAGAAACCCAAAGAAAAGAACTAGACTTGTATAAACTATAGGAACCAGACTCATATTTCCACCATTTGTTTTATGTTGAATAACAATCATCGTACCACGAATAAAAAATTCGTTTTTATTCATTTTCAACAGATTCTCACTATTTAAAAAAAACGCATCTGTATTGAATCGAGACATTATTTCCATCTTTATACATCATTCAATTGTTGAAATATCTGTAAGTTATTATAATATTGGATTTTACCGGAAGATTTGATATTTTCTGCCTCTAATTTTTGCCTTTCGAGGCATTTATGTAAAAGTAAATGAAAAACAAGGAATTGCAATGACCAAGGCCGATATAGTCGAAAAAGTAGCAATAGGAACCGGTTTAACAAAATTGGAAACCGAAGCGATTATTGAGGGATTTTTAATGACTGTTATCCAATCATTACAAGAAGGCAAGGGTATTGAAATTAGAGGATTCGGCAGTTATAAGGTTAAAAAGAAAAATTCAAGATACGCCCGTAATCCAAGAACCGGCGAAAAAGTTTATGTAAGCGAGCATTATGTTCCGGTTTTTAAATTTTCAAAGGATTTTAAATCTGCCGTCGATTCCGGTATGAAAGCAAACAAATAGTAATTGATTTATGAATGTTATCTCAAATAATAAATTAAATTGCCCCATTTGTGGAGAAGAAGTTAAGTCAACTGATAAATTTTGCTCAAGTTGCGGTACTTCTCTTAATGTTAATGAAAAAAAGAATACTGGAGATAATTCATTAAATAAAAAGCAACTACAAAGAAAAAACCGTGGTAATAAATCCGACGATAATGATAATAAAAAAATAAAAGTATCTGATACCAAGAACATATCAATTGCAAAAATCATATATATTTTAACCGCACTTGTTGTAATTACTTTTATAGTAATTTATTCAGCCGGAGTTTTCGATAAACCGGTTGCTTCTGCAAACAATATCAATAGTACTAATGATGTTCATAATGGAGTGGATCTTCAACATTTACAAGAAATAAATTCTCTTGAAGAAGCCGTAAAAAATAATCCTAATGATAAAAATTCATTGATCGAACTTGCCCATCTTTTGAATGATTCCGGTTTTAAGGATAGAGCTATTGAGAAATATAAAATTTATTTAACATTGGATTCTAAGAACGCGGATGTACTTGTTGATATGGGAGTTTGTTATTATGAACTTGGTAAATATGAAAATGCAATTAAGCAGATGAAAGAAGCATTAAAGTATCAGCCGAAACATCAGATAGCACATTTAAATTTAGGAATAGTAAACTTAACGGCAGGCAACCACGATGAAGCAATATCATGGTGGCAGAAAACCGTTGAAATAAATCCAAGTACGGATATTGCAAAAAGAGCACAAGAATTTATTAATTCACATTAAGTAGGAGAGCATTATGCCCTGCGGTAGGAAAAGAAAACGCCATAAAATGGCAACGCACAAACGCAAAAAACGTTTGCGCAAGAACAGACATAAAAAGAAATTGAGATAGTTTATTAAACGCAATTTCAAAAGCCACCTTAGCTCAGCTGGTAGAGCAGCGCATTCGTAATGCGCGGGTCGGCGGTTCAAGTCCGCCAGGTGGCTCCAATGCTTGTTCAGAATATAGAGGGTAGAGTTAAGAACCTGAATAAAATCCCATCAACTTTTTGACAATTCTAAAAGTTAATACCATCCAAGAGAACTATGACTCCTAATTGATTTTAGTGAACTCTAAATAACCTGATTAATAATTTCCTATCAAACAAGAAATTCTATTTTCATTTTTGGAATTAAAAGAATATTGCGCGATTTGCTTATTAAGAGTGTAAATTTTAATTCATTAGTCCTTAGCTCAGCTGATAGAGCAGCGTCCCGACGAAGTTAATCTGTTTTAAGGATTTGGCGAACAAGTCGGGATAATAAGCGGGTCGGCGGTTATGCCCAAGGCATCCATACAGGAAATTCCGTCAGGTAGCTCCAATATTTTGTTATTTAGAATTCCACTTCAAAAATCCCACTATTTAAAATCATTCTAAAACTTTTTAAATCTATTAAATGATAACGAGTATTTAGAATTAGTCAACAATCCTGATTTTGTGTCAACCGGCAATAATCTTTTCTTTTTGGGATATTTTGTAAAAAAAATCTTGACAATCCCACTTAAAAACAGTTATTTTGCAGTCAAGTGGGAAAAAGTGTTTAATATTCCCAAATAGTGGAGAGTCATGTTTCTAGGCAGCTTTAAATATTCTATTGATGCGAAGGGAAGAATCAGCATTCCTGCAAAGTTCAAAAAGTATGTGAACGAGGAAGCCAACGAAACTTTTATAATGACACGCGGGCTTGTTCAGTGCATCGATATTTATCCTCAGGATTTTTGGAAAGACGAAGTTTTGGTGCGTGTGAACCAGATTGACGATTTTGATCCTGACGAATCTGCTTTTAAAAGATTGCTTCTCGAACTCGCTTCGGAAGATAAACTTGATTCTCAATCTCGTTTGTTGATCCCCAAAAACTTAATTGAGTTTGCTGGAATTGATAAAGATGTTTTAATACTCGGGCAGAATAAAAAAATCGAAATATGGAATCCGGATGTTTACGAGAATCATAAGAAAGAAAACTCAAAGCCGTTTGCTGAAATTGCTAAACAGGTAATGCAGAAAAAATCAAAATGAATCAACACGTACCGGTTCTCTTAAAAGAGAGCGTTGATTTGTTGGTGTTAAACAAAAACGGAAATTATTTCGACGGCACTGTAGGATTTGGCGGGCATTCGAAAGAAATACTTAAAAAATTAGATAAAGATGGTAAGCTTGCTTCAACGGATAAAGATTTCGAAGCGTTTAGTTTTTGCAAAGAACATTTTAAAGACGATAAAAGGTTTTCGGTTTACAACACAAGTTTTTCGAATATAGATACAATTTCCAAAATTGAGTTCATTGAAAAATTTGACGGCATCTTTGTAGATCTAGGGGTTTCTTCCTATCAACTCGATAATGTTCAATCGGGCTTTACATTTAGAGAAGATGCACCCCTTGATCTAAGGATGAATAAATCCGAAGGAATTCCCGCATCAAAAGTATTAAATGATTTTACTCAAGAGGAAATTGCTAATATTATTTACAAATACGGTGAAGAAAAAAAATCACGTTATATCGCGAAAAAAATTGTCGAGTACCGCGAAGTCAAGAAATTTGAAACAACTTTCCAGCTTAAAGAAATCGTAGAAAAATTAGTTCCGCCCAATTTCCTGAACAAATCACTATCAAGGATTTTCCAGGCCCTCAGAATTTATGTTAATAATGAACTTGATGAATTAAAAATCTTCCTTGATAAATCAATCGACCTGCTGAATAAGAATGGGAGAATTGTTGTACTAACTTATCATTCGCTTGAAGATAGAATTGTTAAAGAAAAATTTAAATACGAAAGTTTAAAATGTGTTTGTCCGCCCGGTTTGCCCATTTGTGTTTGCGGCAAACAACAGACTTTGAAATTAATCAATACAAAAGCATTGGTTCCCAAAGAAATTGAAATAGAAAGAAACAGAAGATCACGAAGCGCAAAACTTAGAGCCGCCGAAAGAATTTAAAATGAAATTTATATCTCTAAAAGGTTTTATTGGAATAACAATTGCAATTGCATCGCTGCTTTTTTTGTACGTAGCGGTAATTACCGAAATAAAGAATATGAATAAAGACAAAATAAATAAGATCGAAAAACTAAACGAGAAAATGAACCAGATTGAACTTAGCAACGTGGAAATTCAGCGTTTAACCGCCGAGGAAAGAATTGTAAAGTTGGCACAGGACACCCTGGGCTTAATACGCCCAAAAGAAAATTTAGAAGTTCTTCATGTTTCGAAAGTACAGATTAATCAAATAGAAAAACTAGTCAACGAAAAATATGATTAATTACCGGGCACTTATTTTAACGGCATTAATTCTACTTGTGTTTTCGGCACTTGTGTTAAGACTATTCTCGATCCAGATATCAAACAAAGATTATTATACTCTTGTTGCCGAAAGACAACAATACAAACCGCAAATAGTGAAAGCGGAAAGAGGAATTATCAAAGATGTTAACGGGGAAGTTTTAAGTTTCACGCGCGATAATATTTCTTTCTTTGTTGATACGCGAATGATGAATTCCAAAAAGGTCGATTCGATTTCAGTTCTTTTCTCAAACACATTTGGAAAACCGAAAAAGCATTACAAAGAAATTATTGAAAGCGGAATACGCAATGTGTGCCTCGAAAAAAAGGTTCCCATGGAAAAGGCGGTTAAGTTAAAAAACAAATTTATTGAAGGACTTTTTTACGAAGAAGATTTCACGCGAACTTATCCCTATGGAAGTTTGGCCTCTCATATTTTAGGTTATGTTAACAAAGAAATGAAAGGCACGGAAGGACTCGAAAGAATTTTAGATAAACAATTAACTGGTATTGACGGTACATATGTTTATGAAAGAGATGTTCTCGGAAGAATTCTTTCAGTTGACGATAAAATTTCCAGACCGGCCATTCCAGGGAACAATGTTTATCTTACTATCAATAAAACATATCAAAAAATTCTTCAGGAAGAACTCGATAAAGGATTAAAAAAATACGGCGGCGAATCGGCAGTAGGAATTGTGATGAATCCAAACACAGGCGAAGTTTTAGCTCTCGCTAATTTACCCGACTATGATCCCGCTAATTATGAAGTTTTTTCTGCCGATGCACGGCGCAACAGGGCAATTACAGATACTTATGAGCCCGGTTCAACAATCAAATCAATTATACTTTCAATTTTGTTCGATCAAAAACTTGCTGCAGAAAATGAATTGATAAATACGGAGAACGGAAAATACTTTATTAAGAACATTAGAGTATTCGACGATCACGCACATGAAAGTTTAACCGTGCGCGAAGTACTTGAACAATCAAGCAATATCGGGATGACAAAATTATCATCAAGATTCAACAATGAATCGCTTTATAAGTATTTGCGCGATTTTGGTTTTAGCAATCCAACATCAATTGAACTGCCCGGTGAAGCGGAAGGATTATTAAGAAAACCGTCTTCGTACAATCAGTTATCAAAAGCTTTTCTTTCGTTCGGTTACGGTATTGCGGTTACGCCGCTTCAAATAATTACTGCTTACAGCGCGCTTGTAAACGGCGGAGTTTTGTATAAACCTTTTGTAATAAAATCGGTAGTTGATTATAGAGGCAATATTATTGAAAAAAATTACCCTACCAAAATTAGGAATGTGATTGAGAAATCAACATCGGATTTAATCAAAAGCATTATGGTTGATGTTGTTGAAAAAGGAACCGGAATTGCCGCACAACTTGACAATGTTTTAGTGGGTGGAAAAACAGGCACCGCACAACAACTTGAAAACGGAAGTTATACAAGCAAAAAACATAATTCCTCTTTCATAGGATTTTTCCCTGCAGATAATCCAAAAATTATTTGCATGATTGTTGTAAACGCTCCGCAGGTTGGCAAGTACGGCGGACTTGTCGCAGCCCCGGTTTTTAGAGAAGTGTCAAAAAGAATTTTGGATTCGGATTTGAATTTAGTTCCCGATCGCAAGGAAATAAAACGTGATAAACATTTAATCGACGAATTAATGGCCGATATAAAATCGTATAACGGAATTACATCGCGCAGCTATCTTGATGCGGCTCCCCCAAAAAACAATACGGTTCCGCGAAGATTTTCATCGGCAAATAAAACTATTATGCCTAATCTCGTGAATCAAAGCATGCGCGACGCAATAGCGTTGTTGAACGAAATTGGGCTTGAATATAAAATAATTGGAACAGGTAAAGTAATTTCGCAAAGTATTGAGCCTGGTTCACCGATCTCCCGCGACTCGGTGTGCAGTATCAAATGTGAGCAAACTAAAAAAATAAATTCTGTAAGAATGTATTGACAGGAAATAGAGTTGAAACTATCTGAATTGTTGAACAAAGTTAAGGTTATCCAAGTTGTCGGCAATGCCGAGCTAAAAGAGATTTCTGAAATCTCGATCGACTCACGTACGATAAATAAAAATTCGATTTTCTTTGCAATTCATGGTGAAAAACAAGACGGTCACAAATTTATCCCCGAAGTTATAAGTAAAAATGTTGCAGCTGTTGTATTAAAATATTCTAATGAATATCCCGATCAAATATTCACACATTCCAACTGTGTAAAAAT
>CAZRMG010000100.1:0-6287 GCA_964601095.1 uncultured Melioribacteraceae bacterium
AAGCGATGAAGGGTCGGCTTATTTTTACGATCGCTTTGAACATGCTGATCACAATCTCACAAATTATTGGCGGGATAATATCCGGCAGCTTAGCCCTAATATCCGACGCTCTTCATAATTTCAGCGATAGCATTTCTATTGTTATAAGTTATATCGCACTGAGAATGAAGCTCCGGAATAATTCAATGAAGCACACTTTCGGGTTAAAGCGTGCCGAGATTTTAGCTGCGGTTATTAATTCTGTTGTGATGATTGTGGTTTGTGTTTATTTGTTCTTTGAAGCTTATGAAAGATTTGCGAATCCACAGCCTATTAAAGCCGGAATTATGAGCATTGTTGCCGTTATCGGATTGCTCGCAAATCTCGTTGCGATGCTTCTGCTTCGAAGAGATTCCGAAAGCAGTTTAAATATTCGCTCGGCATACCTGCATTTGTTGGGGGATACGGTTTCGTCGGTAGCGGTAATTGCGGGTGGAGTTGCAATAGCAATTTGGAATATTAACTGGGTTGATCCTCTGTTGACGGTTTTGATAGGCATTTATATTATTCGGGAAAGCTACACGATTTTAATGGAAGCCATTCATGTTTTAATGGAAGGCGCACCGCTCGATATTTCAATTGAGGATATTCAAAGGGAAGTTGAGGAATTTGAAGAAGTGGAAAACATCCACCATATTCACTTATGGATGGTCGGCGACAACGATGTTCACCTTGAAGCTCACGTAAATATTAACGATATGAAAATCAGCGAAAGCGATTTGCTGAGAGAAAGAATAGAAAAATCACTTCACAATAAATTCGGAATTCATCACATCACGTTACAATTCGAATGCGACAAATGCCCGGAAGTTGGCTTGATAAAAAATCATAAATGAATATTGAGTTAAGCGCGTATAGCACAGAGCGGAAAAGAAGAACTATTCGTTTAGTAATTTCATCCTGTAACCGACGCCGGAATCTGTAATAATATATTTTGGATCGGAAGAATCGTCTTCAATTTTTTTACGCAACTGCCCAATAAAAACCCGTAAGTACTGTGAATCTTCAACGTGGCTGGGCCCCCAAACTTCTTTTAAAATAAAATTATGTGTTAAGACTTTACCTATGTTTTTAAAGAAAAGAAATACAAGAAGGTATTCGGTGTTTGTTAGCTTAATCTCACTGTTGTTTTTGTAAACAAGTCTTTGAGAAAAATCAATTTTCAAACTGCCGTTTATCAACAGCGTCTCATTTTCAAGTTGCTGTGTTCTTCGCAGATTGGCTCTGATTCTTGCAAGCAGTTCAAATGTGTTGAATGGTTTTGTCATGTAATCATCGGCACCCAAATCAAGCGCTTTTACAATATCAATTTCCGAATTTCTTACGGATAAAATTATAACCGGAACGCTGGACCATGTTCTAATTTCTGTTAAAACCGAAAAGCCATCTTGATCCGGCAAACCGAGATCCAGTATTACAAGTTGCGGATGAAAGTTAGCAACAGCAATAATCCCATCCCGACCATTTGATGCTTCAACAACTTTATGATTTTGAGCTTCAAGCGTGATCGATAAAATTTTTCTTATTGACGTTTCGTCGTCTATAACAACTATAGTGTTTTGTGCTGTCATGTTTTTTTTTAGTTTGTCGGTATTAAAATAGTAAATTCAGCGCCGCCGTTTTTACGGTTGCATGCAGAAATTGATCCGCCGTGCGCTTCAATAAATCCCTTCGCGATTGATAAACCAAGTCCCGTTCCGCCGGATTTTACTCCGGGTACGCGGTAAAATTTTTTAAACAAATTTTTCACCTCAGCTTCCGGAAAACCCTGCCCGTTGTCTGAAATAATGATAATTATTTTTCCGGTTATTTTTTTTACTACCACATCGGTTTTACTTCCCGGGGGGGTGTACTCTACCGAGTTGTGAATTAAATTAATTAGCGCTTGCTCAATTAACGGGTAATCAACTTGCAGCAAACCAACATCGTTTTGGACATCCATATTAATTGAGTGATCGGTGGATAGTGATTTAACTTTTTCTATTGCCGAATAAACTAGGTCAACTATCGAATGCCATTCTTTGTTTGGTTTAATATTTCCGCTTTCAATCCTGGTAATATCCAAAAGATTTTCAACAAGACGGTTTAATCTTTCGGCGGAGGTATTTGTTACGTTAACCAAATTTAAAAGAACATCACGGTTGTTTAAAATTCTTTCATCTTTAAGAGAGCTAATTGCACCGATAATTGTAGTGATTGGAGTTTTTAATTCGTGGGAAACAGAATCGAACAAGGTTTTATATAGTTTTTCTGATTCGGAAATAAGCAGATTTTTTTTAGCTAATTCTTTAAGATACTCACGTTCTATCGCAGTGCTTATTTGGGATAGGAATGTATTTAGTAATGATTCGGAATCGAAACTCAAAGAAGCATTTTCAGGCAGCACTAATCCGATTACCCCCAGCTTACCGCTTTTAGTATTTAACGGAATATATAAAGCTTGCGTAATTAGAAGGGTATTTGTAAATCTTCCGGCTTTTTGGGAATTGGAAAAAGCCCAATATGCAATATTCCATTCGGCGTCGTCTATCGGGAATGTGCTTAGAGAATGAGGTACGGCTTTTAATTTTTTTTCACTTTCGGAAAAAATAAAAACAACTTCAGCATTAAATACCTCGCGCAGTTGCTGAATTGAACAACCGATTACGTCGTCAAGACTTTGAGATGATGAAAGTGCACGAGTAAGACTATAAAGCGCCGAAGTTCTTTTTTCCCGCTGGTTAATTATAACTTGCTGCGTACGAATTCTTGAGATTAATAGTCCGGAAACGGAGGCGACTATAAAGTATAGTGCAAACATTAATGCATCTTCAACTTTGCCTATTCGAAGCGTAAATGGGGGAGGAATAAAATAATAATTCCAAATACATGCGCTCATCACAGCGGCAAGAAATATTGGACCCGCTCCGAAATTTAACAGCGGCATAAAAGTGATTGCAAAAAGGAAAATAATAGATACCGTTTGATAGCCGATTTGCTGATGAATTGAATATAAAAACACGCTCAAAATTATGATAAGCAGCATTGCCAGAAAATAGCGAAACAAAGAAGACTGTGAGGAAAAATAAACAACATCCGACCACTTTTGTGTTTCTTTGCGTTCGCTTCCAACAACAAAAACATCTATATCCCCGCTTTCCTTAATTAACCGGGATACAATTCTACTTCGTTTGTTTATAAAACTAAGTATTGGCAATTTGGATTTACCGATTAGGATTTGTGTTACATTATTTTCTTTCGCTATACGAATTAAACCCGAAACTATATCAACGTCTTGAGAGATAATTACTTCGGCGCCGAGTTCCTTTGCCAAGTTTATATTACCGTCCAACAACTGCTGTTTTTTTTCATTTAGATGCCGGGGAGTTTCTATAAAAACAGCAATCCATTGCGTTTCCATAGAATAAGCAAGCCGTCGTGTCCATTTTATTAATTCCGCCGAATAGGGACTGGGACTGATTGCGACCATCAATCGCTGGCTTGATTTCCATGTTGTATCAATACTTTTCTCTGTGCGGTAATTTCGCAGATCTTTATCGACGCGTTCGGCGGTAATACGAAGTGCCATTTCGCGAAGTGCGGTTAAATTTCCCTTTCGGAAAAAATTTTCTACTGCTTGTTTTGATTTTTCATAAGTATAAACTTTTCCTTCTTTCAAACGCTGAAGCAATTCCACGGGGGTTATATCAACCAGTTCAATTTCACTTGCCTTATCTAGAATGGAATCGGGAACAGTTTCCCTAATTATTGCTCCGGTAATTTGTTTTACCGTTTCGGAACGGCTTTCAATATGTTGAACGTTAAGGGTTGTATAAACATCAATTCCGTTGCTAAGGAGCTCGAGAACATCCTGGTAACGTTTAACATGGCGGCTGCCGGGTACATTTGTATGTGCAAGTTCGTCAACCAAAACAAGAGACGGCTTTCGTTTTAGAATAGCGTCGATATCCAATTCATTGAAGACCGACATTCGGTATTCAATTTCTTTTCTTGGTACTATTTCGAGACCTGTTAAAAGTTCTTCTGTTTCAGCACGGTTATGTGTTTCGGTAATTCCGGCCACAACATCAACGCCGTCGCGCTTGGCTTTTTGAGCGGCTTCAAGCATAGTATAAGTTTTTCCTACGCCGGCACACATTCCGATAAAGATTTTTAATTTACCCTTCTGCGCGTTCTCTTCTTCTTTTTTTATCAAGTCTAAAAGAGCATCCGGGTTTTGTCGTTTTTCTTCATGGGCGTTCATTTTGTTAACTCGTCTAATCTTAAATTCAATTCTAGGACATTAATAGATTCATTGCCGAGAATTCCGAAAAATGTTTTATCTGATAATGAATCTATTATAGCAGTCAATTTTGCTTTATTGATATTATCCAGATTTCTTTTGTCAGAGATCCTCTCTAATTGTAATAGAGCGGAACGCTTGGAAATATGAGGATCAACTCCGCTTCCGGATGCGAACAACATTTCCGGCGGAACAGTTGTGCTTTCAACAATAAAATTATTCTTTATAAAATCTTTTCTTCTAATTTCAAAATCTTGTTTTAACCGCTTGTCTGTTGCGGATAAATTGCTTCCGCCGGATGGAAAGGGATTATAGTTCACCGCAGATGGACGCGGGGTAAAATATGTATCGCTTTCAAATTTTTGAGCGATTAACATAGAACCAATAATTTTGTTGTTCTTTAAAACTATACTTCCGTTGGACTGGTGATAAAATAGCAATTGTCCAATCAACATTACAAGCGCAGGGTAAACAATTCCAAGCAAAACGGTAAATAGTGTCATTGCTTTTAGCGATATCCAAATCGCACTTCGATTTTTCATATTATACCAACCCTAATAAAATAATTAACCAGTCCAAAATTTTAATTCCGATAAAAGGAACGAGCAAACCTCCAACGCCGTAAATTAAAATGTTTCTTTTCAAAACTTTTGATGCGCCTTCCGGTCGGTATTTTATTCCTTTAAGTGCAAGCGGAATTAGAAATACTATAATCAACGCATTAAAAATTACAGCGCTGAGAATTGCACTTTGCGGTGTTGCAAGTTTCATAATGTTGAGTACGGAAAGCGGACCGTTTGCTGACGGGGAAGCGAATAATGTCATAGTTATCGCGGGTATAATTGCAAAGTATTTAGAAACATCGTTAGCTATGCTGAATGTTGTAAGCGCACCGCGCGTCATCAATAATTGTTTTCCTATTTCAACAACTTCTATAAGTTTTGTAGGGTTGCTGTCCAGATCGATCATATTGCCTGCTTCGCGAGCGGCTTGTGTTCCGCTATTCATTGCAATTCCTACGTCAGCTTGAGCAAGCGCTGGGGCATCGTTTGTGCCGTCGCCTATCATCCCAACCATTTTGCCATTTGCCTGTTCTCCACGTATACGTCCCAATTTGTCTTCTGGTTTTGCCTCGGAAATAAAATCATCAACTCCTGCTTCGGCTGCAATTGCTGTAGCGGTTAATTTATTATCGCCGGTAATCATAACCGTGCGTATTCCCATTTTACGAAGCTGAGCGAAACGTTCTTTGATTCCCCCTTTAACGACATCTTTAAGTTGTATGACACCGAGTAATTTTTTGTTTTCAACAACAATTAGCGGAGTGCCTCCTTCGAGAGCAATATCAACGCCAATCATTTGTGTGAACAAGTAATCAGTTTGTGAAGTTAGGTTAATGCCTGTTTCTTCCGAAAGATATTTTTTAATTCCCTCAATCGATCCTTTACGAATAATTCTTTGCGGAGAATCATCGTGTGCGGGAATATTAACTCCGCTCATTTGTGTCTGTGCAGTGAAAGGAATAAATACCGCGTTTAAGTCGTGAATATTTCTTGCACGTATTCCGAAAATTTCCTTCGCCAAAACAACAATTGATCTTCCTTCTGGGGTTTCGTCGGCGAGGGACGCAAGCTGCGCAGCATCCGCGAGCTGTTTTTCAGAAACGCCCGGTGCCGGATAAAAATCGGTTGCCATCCGGTTGCCTAAAGTGATTGTCCCGGTTTTATCCAACAATAAAACATCGATATCTCCTGCAGCTTCAACTGCCCGCCCGCTCATCGCGATTACATTGTGTTTCAACAACCTGTCCATTCCGCTGATTCCAACGGCGCTCAATAATCCGCCTATTGTTGTGGGAATTAAACAAACAAGAAGGGAAATTAGAATAGGAACTGAAACAACGCTCATATCCTGATTAAGCGTCACTTCGTAAAACGTTATATAAAATTTAAAAGAGACAACAACC
>CAZRMG010000100.1:6297-8534 GCA_964601095.1 uncultured Melioribacteraceae bacterium
AACCAAAAGAAAAATAATTGTTAAACCCGAAAGCAAGATAGAGAGAGCAATTTCATTTGGAGTCTTTTTTCTTTTTGCGCCTTCAACAAGAGCAATCATTCTATCGATATATGTTTCGCCGGGATTAGATGTAATTCGTATTAAGATTTTATCGCTTATTACTTTTGTCCCGCCAGTTACAGCGCTTCTGTCTCCGCCGCTTTCGCGAATTACGGGAGCGGATTCCCCGGTGATAGCAGATTCATCAACGCTGGCAATTCCGTCAATCACTTCGCCGTCCGCCGGAATAATATCTCCTGTCTCACACACAACAACATCACCCGATTGCAAATCAAGCGCCGAGATTTTTGTTTCTTTATTACCAATCAACTTGCGTGCAATAGTATTCGTTCTTGTTTTTCTCAATGCTTCCGATTGTGCCTTGCCCCGTCCTTCCGCAATTGCTTCGGCAAAGTTTGCAAATAAAACCGTGAACCACAGCCAGAGCGTAATCTGAAAATTGAATGAAGAAAAAATTCCTTCCGTCAATTCCAAAAGAAAAATTAAACTTGTTAAAATGGCCCCGATTCCAACAATGAAAATGACCGGGTTCTTTACAAGATAAAACGGATTTAACTTTTTAAACGAATCTTTGACAGCAGTTATTACTATTTTCTTTTCGAAAAGGAGCGCCGGGTTTTTATAATTATCCATATTGTTTTCTTTAAAATGTTATTCCGAGATTCATTAACAAATGTTCTAAAAACGGACCGATTGCAAGAACAGGAAAAAATGTTAAAGCGCCGACTATTAATATTATCGATAGAAGAAGAAAGCCAAAGAGTGAATTATCGGCGCGGAGTGTCCCGGCAGTAACCGGGGCAATGTTCTTCTTTGCCAAACTTCCTGCAATTGCAAGAACCGGGATGATTATACCGAACCTTCCAATAAGCATTGCAAAACCCATACAAATATTATAGAATATTGTATTGGCATTCAGTCCGGCAAAGGCGCTTCCGTTGTTTCCTGCCGCCGATGAAAAGGCATATAGTATTTCACTTAATCCATGCGGACCCTTGCTAAGCAAACTTGATAAACCGGGATTGATTGATACGGCCAGCGAGGAGAAGAAAAGTATCAGGGCGTTCGGGATTAAGATTGCAATTATTGTCCATTTGATTTCGGGGGCTTCTATTTTTTTTCCGAAATATTCGGGGGTTCTTCCAATCATTAAACCGGAGATAAAAACCGTAAGAAGGATGAAGAGAAACATCCCGTACATACCTGCACCGACACCGCCGAAAATTATCTCACCAAGCTGAATGTTGAGCATTGCCGATAATCCTGCCATTGGCGACATGCTGCCGATCATAGAATTAACTGAACCGTTTGATGCGGCGGTTGTTGCAGTTGACCACAACACGCTTTGAAAAATACCGAAACGAGTTTCTTTACCTTCCATAGGCGGTGTGTTTCCAAAAGTATTTGCACCGGAAATTTCGGAGACATAGGAAATCGTTAGCCCGGTTATGAAAACAATCATCATTACTGAAAAAATCACAACAGCATGTTTTGGGGATTTAAGCATCTTTCCGTAAGTGAAAACAAGTGATGCCGGTATTAGAAGAATAGCAAGTACCTGTAAAAAATTTGAAAGATAAGTCGGGTTCTCAAATGGGAAAGCGCTGTTCACATTAAAAAAACCACCGCCGTTTGTGCCGAGTTGTTTAATCGATATCTGTGAAGCTGCGGGACCAAGCGGAATTATTTGTTTTGCACCTTCTAAAGTCGTTACTTCAATATTAGTTGCAAGTGTTTGAACCACGCCCTGCGAAATGAGAATAACGGAAAATATTATTGACATCGGCAAAAGCAAGTAAATAATTGAACGCGTTGCATCAACCCAAAAATTACCGAGTGTTTTTCCATTACGTATTGAAATGCCGCGAATCAATGCAAGAAGAACTGCGATACCGGTTGCTGCACTTAAAAAATTTTGCACTGTCAATCCGAGCATTTGTGTTAAATAACTCAGCGTGGTTTCGCCTGCATAAGATTGCCAATTTGTATTTGTTGTAAAACTTATCGCGGTGTTTAACGCAAGCCAGAATTCAACATTTGGCAAGTTGTTCGGATTAAGCGGAAGATACTTTTGTGTAAGCTGAAGAATAAGTACAATCGTAAATCCGAAAAAATTAAAAATAAGTAAACAGATTGCATATTGTTTCCAATCCATCTCAACGTTTGGATCCACATGA
>CAZRMG010000101.1:0-8520 GCA_964601095.1 uncultured Melioribacteraceae bacterium
TATCACCATTAGATAAAGCCGAAATAAATAAACTCACAGAATTCAGAATCAAAACCGTAATGGGCGAAGCCAAATACAAACTAATTGTACAAAGTAGTTCTGTGGGCGGAATTGTTAAAGAAATAAATTTCTTTGCCGAGGAACCGGGTAAAGAAAAACTTATTGACGTTTCAAGTTTGCTTTTAGAACCATATAAAACGTATTTTTGGCGTGTGATGACATTCACCAATAATAACACAGAACCAAACAGTTACAGTAATCTTTACACATTTTATTATAACCCCAAATAATCTTGAGCGGCTCTTGAGATATTGCTTTATAATATTTTTAATACTTTTTACTAATGCTATAAACTATGCTCAAGTTGAAAAGGACAGCTTGGATTTGTCCCGTCAATCATATGAAAATAAACTCTTCAGTAATAACTTCGACAAACAATTAAATACATATAATTTTACAACGCAATTGAAGTATAATTATTCATTCGATAGTTTTTTTTTCGGAATCAAAGAATTATTTAATTCAACAATCACTAAAACAGTTACACAAAATATTAAAGACGAACACTATCTTAAATTATTCGGACAATACGGACTAACCGAACAATTCAAGCTTGGCATAATTCTTAACAATTATATTTATTCGGACGATAGGAGTTTGGCTATAAACAAAGTAACAAATACCAACTCTTCCTTTTTCATAAAGTATATTCCTCAAAAGAATTTTGAATTGACACCCTATGCCGGGATTTCATACAATAGTCAAATTAATGAAAAGGATAAAGGTTTTATTTACGGTACAGAAGCAAGTGCAGATAATTTTGAATTCGGAGATTTTGATATGTCATCACTTCTAAAATTTCAGAACGAAGACATTTCCCCCAGGAAAAACACACTTCGCCTCATCAGCTTAAATTTGGATAGCGAAATAGAAGATGAATTGACAAATTCAATAACCGGTCACTTTACAAACCAGCGCAAGGATTTTTATTCCGCTGCCGATCAAATTACCGCACAAGAATTTGGAATTGAGAACAATATTCAAAGCCGGCTCGAATCAAACTATTTAATTGAGGATAGAATTAAATATGTACCCGTCAACTCCCCTTTTTCGTTTGACATGCAAGGAAGAGTTGCTTGGCGGGATATTGAAAGAGTTACAAGATATGTAAGTCTGCAAAGTATCCAGAGCACTGCCTTCGATTCAAAAATAAAAGAATCGCGAATTGAATTATTAACTTCCGCCGATTATAAAACTGATGGATTAAATCTTTCTTTTAAATTTTCTTTTTTGGAAAGAGATGAAAAACATTCGCCGCGTAAAATTGACGGATTGAATGAAATACTTTATAACGAAAGAGTGAATTCAGAAACTCAAAAAAACAATACTTCTCAACTTGCAACAATTTCTTTATCGGGGATTACAAATCTTTCCGACAATGATAAACTGACAATCAGCATATTCCACAGAAAATTAAAATATGATACGCCGAGCGATCAAAATAACGACGACCGCGATGAGCTTTTGAGCATCGGTAGAATTTTATATGAAAGAAAAATCAATAGGTTTTTATCGGCTTATTTAAACTTAGAAGGAAGTCTGAACAAAACTGTTTATATTTTCTCGCAGCGAAGTTCGAACAACAATATCCAAAGAATATTAAAATTATCTTCAGGCGGTGTTTTTAAAATCGGCAATGTTCGTTCAAGCAATTCGGCGGAAATATCGGCAAATTACACAGTGTTCGATTATGAGGAATTAAATCCAAATTTTAGAAGCTACTCATTCCGCCAATTTATTTTTCGTGATTCGACCAATTTTAGCTTATTCAAAAACATTAGATTATTTTTTTCGGGCTATATAAAACTTTCTGAACAAGGAGATTTTAAGTGGTCGAATTTTTCAAGCAAACCGCTTAGATTTTTAGATGAACGATTTATAGAACCAAAATTATTTTATGATTTTGCCCAATTAAGTTTTGGAATCGGTTTAAGATATTTTTCTCTATCAAGTTTTAATATCAAAAATGGTAAACTAAAAGACAAAGTTTCCGATTATATTAGCATAGGTCCTTTATCTGAAATAACATATGAGATAAGCGACTCCATTTCGTTCAAAACATACGGCTGGTACGAATTTATTACCACAACCGACAATGTTAAAAGAGAGATGGCTAATTTCAACTTGAAACTTTTATACAAGATTTAGGTGTTAATAAAATTATAAAGAATGTTGCACGATTAACTTTGGCTCTTTATTTTAGTTACAGCAAAACGGAGATAGTATTGCAAGAGAAAGTTTTTAAAAAAGAAATTCCCAGTGATCCGGAATTATTACCGGAACTTGATGATTTTGTAATGGATATTGCTAAATCAGCCGGATTAAGCGAAGATAAGTTCAATAACCTTTCTCTATCATTTTCGGAAGCAGCTTCAAATTCCATTGTCCACGGAAACGGCAAAGACACCAATAAAAAGATCAACATTACAGTTAAGGTTTCCGATTCTCAAATGAAAATAATTATTAAAGATGAAGGCAAAGGTTTTGATATTGCCAATGTTCCCGATCCTACCAAGCCCGAAAATATTTTAAAAGATAGCGGACGCGGAATACATATTATGCGTTCTTTCCTCGATGATCTTTATTACAATCACACTCCAAGCGGTACAGAAACAATTCTTATATTGAACCTAAAATAATAGAACGGCATCAAATAAATTGAAATATGATTTTCTGGACAAACTTCATATATTGTGTCTGAAAATCTTTTTATAAAATTAAAAACAGGAGTTACAATGCCAAGAAAGAAAATTGCTTTAATAGGCGGCGGACAAATTGGCGGCGTGCTTACACAACTGATTGCCCAAAAAGAACTCGGCGATGTAGTACTTTTCGATATCGTCGAAGATTTGCCACAAGGAAAAACTTTGGATATAGCCGAAGCTTCCCGCGTTGATGGTTTTGATGTATCTGTCAACGGCACAAACGATTATAAGGATATTGCTGGGGCTGATATCGTTATAATAACTGCCGGTTTACCTCGTAAACCCGGGATGAGCAGAGACGATCTTCTTGTAACAAATGCAAAAATCATGAGAACCGTAGCTGAAAATGTAAAACAATATGCCCCGAACTCAACTGTAATTGTAATTTCCAACCCACTCGACGCAATGGTTACTTTATTCCAAAAAATTTCCGGCTTTCCGGCTAATAGAGTTATGGGACAAGCAGGAGTTTTGGACTCATCGCGATTTGCAACTTTTATCGCTTGGGAGCTTGGAGTATCCGTTAAAGATGTTAATGCAATGGTACTTGGCGGTCACGGCGATACAATGGTACCGCTAATACGATACGCCAATGTCAACAGCATTCCGGTTATGGAAATGCTTGAAAGAAAATATAGCGATGCCGCTAAAGCTAAAGAAGTTATGAATGCTATGGTTGAACGCACAAAAATGGCCGGCGGTGAAGTTGTGAAATTATTAAAGACCGGATCAGCGTTCTATTCGCCGGCTTCATCAGCCGTTGAAATGGCAAAAGCCGTTCTTCACGATGAAAAAAGATTATTGCCCACTTGCGCTTATCTTAACGGAGAATTTGGTGTAAATGGTTATTACGTTGGAGTTCCGGCTGTTCTTGGTGCAAACGGAGTTGAAAGAATTGTAGAATTAACTTTAAATGAAGAAGAATCTGCGATGATGAAAAATTCTGTTGATGCTGTAAAATCTCTGGTAGCCGATATGGAACGATTAGGATTATAACATTAGCAATACTTGTTTAAAACAAAAAACCCCGTATAAACGGGGTTTTTATTTTACTACAAATTCTTATTTGGCAAGTGATTCGTAAACACTTACAAATTTTCTATCATTTTTCTTTTTTTCGAATTTAACAAAACCGTCGATAGTAGTAAACAAAGAATGATCACCTGCTAGCTTTACATTTTGACCTGGATGAAAATTTGTTCCCTTTTGTCTTACGAGAATTGAGCCAGCTGTAACCTTTTCACCGCCGAATGCTTTAACACCCAAATATTGCGGATTACTATCACGACCGTTTCTTGACGAACCTTGACCTTTTTTATGTGCCATTATCTATATACCTCCGGCTACTAAGCTATCTTAGTAACTTCTATTCTTGTTAATTGTTGTCTATGACCATTTTTGCGTTTATAAGAAATTCTAATTTTCTTTTTAAACACAATTACCTTATCGTCTTTAAGGTGTTCTAAAACTTTTGCATGGACTTTAGCACCTTGAATAGCCGGTGTTCCAATCTTTGTAGTTTTATCATCACCTAATAAAAGAACATTATCAAAAACTACTTCTGAATTCGGTTCTGCTTTTAATCTCGGCACGTAGTACTTAGCATTTTCAGAAACCTTGAACTGTTGTCCTGCGATATCTACAACAGCAAACATCCTACCTCCAATTATTCAAATTTTGAGCCGTAAATATAGGGAATGAACTATAATATGTCAATAAAACTTATTTAATAATAATTGGAGCTAAATAGTTATAAAAATGGGCTTAAAACGCTTAATTCCTATTTTTTAAGATAAAATGAGAATTCGCTTCCAATTCCAAATTGACTTTTCACTTCCATCTTCGAGCCGTGTGCGTCGATAATATGTTTTACGATTGCAAGTCCTAAACCGGTACCGCCAACGGCACGGGAACGATCCTTGTCAACTCTATAAAATCTTTCGAATATCCTTGCCAGATTTTTTTCTTCTATTCCAATGCCCGTATCCTTAACATAAATACGGCATTTTTTTTCTTCCTCAATAACCCCAATCTCTACACTCCCTTCTTCGGTATATTTTATAGCGTTGGTTATTAAATTAATTAATACCTGTTTCAATCTTTCCTTGTCGCCATAAACCTGTGTGCTTGATTTAGCCGGGATGAAAATTAATTCAATACTCTTTTCATCAATGTGCGTTTTGAATTCCGTAACAATTGATTCAAGAAATTCATTTACATTAAAATATCTATAACTCATTTTCATCTGCCCGGATTCTATCATTGAAATATCAATCAAGTCGTTTAACAGATTATTAAGGTTAAGAGTGTGCTGATTTGCTTTTAAAAGGAAATTCCGATTTACTTTCGGATCTTCGAGTGCGCCGTCGAGAAGTGTTTCTATAAATCCTTGAATGGCAAAAATAGGCGTGCGCAATTCGTGGGAAACATTGCCGAGAAACTCGGTGCGAACTTGCTCAAGTTTTTTAAGGTTGGATATATCGTTCTGGGTTCTTAAAAACATTGATTTAATTTCATCTTCAACTTCAGCTAAATGTTTCCCAAGTTTAATTTCTTCAGCATTTGATAATTTATTGTACCTAATCGCACGGATTACTTCAATGATTTTATCTAATTCATGTCTTCTAATACTACCTATTATGTTCACTGCAACTAAAGTAAAAAGGACTGTCCCGATTAAAAGGACTTTGAATAGTATAAGTTCGATTTGAATAAGTAGGGAAATTAATACAAGTAAAATTAAGCTTAAGGAAAATATATACGGCAAATAAATTCGTGCAAAGGAAAAGTTATCTCTAATCCTATTCAATACCTTTGAAGCGATAACCCACCCCTTTGATTGTTTCTATTAAGTCTGCATGACTACCAAGTTTTTCCCGGATTTTTCTTACATGAACATCGACAGTTCTTTCAACGACAAAAACATCAGAACCCCATATTTCGTTTAATATTTTTTCTCGCGGGAAAACTTTACCGGGATTCGATGCCAAAAAAGAAAGTATTTCAAATTCCTTTCTTGGAAAAATAATATTAACTCCATCTAATGTAACTGAATATTTTTCACGGTTGATATTAACCGGTCCAATATTAATTTCGGTATTAATTACTGTTTCGTTTTGTGCTGTTTCGTTTTTTCTAAGATTTGATTTTACTCTTGCAATAAGTTTTCTCGGCGATATCGGCTTTTGTATAAAATCGTCTGCACCTAAATTAAGCCCTTGTATCTCGTCAATCTCAGCAGTTTTCGCGGTTAGAAAAATTACCGGTGTATTTTTAAATTCGTCCATACTTCTTATTTTTTTGCAAACTTCAAATCCGTCTAACTTGGGCATTAAAACATCAAGTACAATTAGATCAGGCCTTTCAACAAGTTTTTCAAGCGCTTCTTTGCCGTCATGGGCAGAAATAACTTGAAAACCTTCTTGTTCCAAATTGTATTGCAGAAATTCTACAATATCTTTTTCGTCGTCAACCAACAATATTTTTGTTTTCATAATTAGATTTTTATTTCTTTTTGAGATTCTGCCGATTTATAAATTGCTTCCAAAAGTTTCATTCTGTCCATTGCTTCTTTAACTGACGAAATTACAACGTGTTCATCCTGCCTAATAGCTGCAATAAAATGTTTCAATTCATTGTCGTACGATTTTCTAAAAAGATTATTTGTATTAGTGGTTTTAGCGGGAGTATAATCTATTGTTGTAGTTGCAAGACGCCTGTATGCCCGTAACGGATTTAATTTAGCCGTTCCCCTTGTTCCGTAAGCAGTGAGTTTAAAACTATCATCTTCGGAATGCAAGCCCCAGCTTACCTCGAACATAATAACTTTTTCATTTTCGAATTTGATTATACCGACAGCAGAATCTTCTACCTCTTTTGTGTTATGATTATATTTTTGTACCGAAACGCTGATCGGTTGAACGTCTCCAAACATCCAAACAGCAAGATCGAGAATAAGAATTCCAAGATCTATAATCACGCCACCGCCTGATTGGCTTTTATTTAAAAACCATTTTTGTTCGCTGCTTTGTTTGCGAAGCCACCCGCATTTTATATAAAATAGTTCTCCAAGTTCGCCGCTGTTAACCAAACTTTTCATCAACATAGCGTCGGGTCGGAATCTTAAATTCATCCCCACCATTGCAACAGTTTTATTTTTTATGGCTGCAGAATAAATTTCTTTTGTTTCTTTTACATTTCTCGCAACAGGTTTTTCAATTAATACATGTTTTTTTTCATTAATACATTCGAGCGCTATCTCTGCGTGTGTGTTTGTCGGCGTTGCTATTACTACCGCATCCATTTCGCATTTATTCATCATTTCCAAATAGTCGGTAAAGCAATTTTTAATCTGAAATTTATCGGCAACAATTTTTAACCGGTTTTTATTGATTTCTGCAACTCCAGCAAGTTCAACATTAGGAAGTTTTGATAATAGAGGCAGATGAACAAGTTGAGCAATTCCTCCAAGTCCAATAACACCTACGCGGGTTTTCTCCATTAAACCGCTACTCCTTTATCCAAAGATTTTTTTTGAATGAAAGATTTTATCTTTTTTGAAATTCCAATAGGATCGATTCCAATAATTGCATGAAGTTCTTCCTGGGTACCGTGATCAATAAAAGAATCAGGTAAACCAATTGTTAAAATTTCCGATTTATAATTTTTTTGTGAAAAATATTCCAGCACTCCGCTGCCAAATCCGCCGACAAGTGTATTCTCTTCAAGTGTAATAATTCTTCCAAATCTTCTTGCAACTTCGTCAAGACATTGAGTATCCATGGGTTTAACAAAACGCATATTAATAATTTCGCAATGAATTCCATCCTCATTTAAAATTGCAGATGCTTTTTTGGCATATTCAACCATATTACCGACAGCTAAAATGGCAGTATCAGTTCCGGTCTGAATTATTTCGCTTTTGCCTATTTGTAATTCATCAAAATCATTTATTATTTCAACACCTAAAGCCGAGCCGCGTGGATACCGAATAGCGACCGGACCTTTTTCATAGTTAACTGCAGTAAAAAGCATATTTCTTAATTCTGCTTCATCCTTTGGTGCCATAATTACTATTCCCGGTATCATCCGCAAATATGTTAAGTCGAATGTTCCGTGGTGCGTAGGACCATCGGCACCGACTAAACCTGCACGATCGAGTACAAAAACAACATGAAGTTTTTGCAATGCAACATCATGTATAATTTGATCGAACGCTCTTTGCATAAATGATGAATAAACAGCAACAACAGGAATAATTCCTTGTGTTGCCATACCGGCTGAAAAAGTAACGGCATGTTCTTCGGCAATGCCTACATCAAAATATCTATCCGGAATTTCCTTTTGTAAATAATCCATACCCGTTCCGTCTGGCATAGCCGCTGTAATTCCAACAACTTTATCATTTTGCTTTGCAATTTCTACAAGCGCCTTTCCGAAAATACTTGTGTAGGAAGGAGCTCCTCCGGATTTTTTTATAGCTTGTCCCGTAACTTTGTCGAAAGGAGTTGAAGCATGCAAACGTTGAATATGCGCTTCCGCCGGCTTATATCCCTTGCCCTTTTCACTGTGTACATGGACAAGAATAGGTCCCGGTAAATCTTTAACGTGTTCAAAAGTTTTAACTAATTGTGCAACATTGTGCCCGTTAATAGGCCCGAAATATCTGAAGCCGAGAGCTTCGAACAACATGCCGGGTGTAAATATTGATTTTATTCCAGATCGTAATTTGCTGTACAATTTTAAAAAAATGACT
>CAZRMG010000102.1:0-8519 GCA_964601095.1 uncultured Melioribacteraceae bacterium
TTTATATAATAATACTTTTTACATATAATATTCTCGCCGCGCAAACCTTTCCCGTAAGAACTATTCTTCAAAACGGACCCCGCGAGAATAGAATTAATATTGTTTTTCTCGGCGACGGTTACCGCGCCGAAGAAATGGACAAATATTATCGCGACGTACAAAATACTGCAGATAAAATTTTTGAAGAAAGCCCGTACAAAGAATATAAAAACCTTTTCAATGTTTATGCAATCGAAGTGCCATCTTTAGAATCGGGTACAAGTCACCCGGGAACAGCCGCCGATTGTTATGAACTAAAGGACAGCGTGTTTTTCAAAAAAACATATTTTGGAACATCGTTCGATAGAAACGGCATTCATCGTCTTCTTGTTGCGGACTCAAGCGGTAAAATATATCCGGTGTTGATTAACAACTTTCCCGATTTCGATATTGTATTTATGGTGGTTAATCATCATTGGTACGGCGGATCAGGCGGATGGATTTCGGTCTTCTCAACAAATGTTCAAAGCTCTGAAATTGCAATTCACGAAGCTGGACATAGTTTTGCACAACTCGGCGACGAATATGATTACGGTAATTTATATCCTGGAAAGTTCGAAGGAGTTAATTATACATGGAGAACACATCGCGATTCTATTCCGTGGAAAGCGTGGATAGAAGAAAGTACAATAATACCGACGCCGAATCTGCCGGATTATTCAAATGTTGTGGGATTGTTTGAAGGCGCGTTTTATCAATCAAAAGGAATGTACAGGCCAAAATATAATTGTAAAATGAAAGAGCTGTATCAACCGTTCTGCGAGGTTTGTAAAGAGCAGCATGTAAAAACGATTTTTAATTTTGTCAATATAATTGATGATTATTCACCGAAGGAAGACACTCTTACCTTATACACGAATTCAACATTGGATTTTTCGGTGAACACTATTCCGCTCAATAATGGAAGTAGTGAATATGAATGGGCCCTTGGCGATAATAATATAGAATTGAATACAAACACAATTACTTTAATCGGTTCGGCAATTGAAACGGGTGTGTATAAACTTTTTGCGAGCGTTAAACATTCAACAAATTTTGTACGTAATGATCCTTATAAATTTTTAACGGGCGAAGCGGAATGGATTGTAAAAGTTGAAACACCGACAGGCATTGAAGATGAATTAAAAATTCCGAAAGATTTTGCTCTTGAACGGAATTATCCTAATCCGTTTAATCCTGAAACTGCAATAAACTATAATTTACCGGCTGCGGCACATGTATCTTTAAAAGTTTACGATGTTTTGGGAAATGAAGTTGCTGTACTGGTAAATGAATATAAACAAGCAGGTTACTACAAATATCGTTTTTCAGCTTACGATCATTATCTTTCCAGCGGTATATATTTTTATAGATTAACTGCAGGAAATTTTTCTGAAACTAAAAAAATGAGTTTGATAAAATAATTATCAATCAACAAAATGAAGTTTAATATTTACAATCTCAGGCCTGCTTCCGGTTCTAACCGGGGGGCCCCAGCCGCCAACGCCGCACGAAACATAATAGTGAGTTTTATTAATTAATCTATAACCCCAAGCAACTTCGTAAATTTTATCAACAATATAATTCACAGGCCATAATTGCCCGTTATGCGTGTGTCCCGAAAGCTGAAGATCAATACCGTTTTGCTGCGCCTGTTCAAGGTTGAATGGTTGGTGATCCATCATTATTACGGGTTTTGTAAAATCAACATCCTTCACAATTTCGTTTAGCGGCTTCCTTTTAAATTCCGAAAATTGTTTTATTGCAAGATCTTCTCTTCCGACAATATAAAATGAATTACCAATAAAAACAGACGTATCGCGAAGCATTTTAACATTATGAGCCGTTAAATATTCTACCGCTTCTTTAACTCCGCCGATGTACTCGTGATTGCCGGTAATTCCGTAAACTCCATATTTTGCGTTGAGTTTTAATAACGCATCGCCGACATTATCTACCAACACGGGTTCAATGTCTTCATCTATTATATCGCCCGCAAGCAAAATAATATCAGGTTTAAGTTCATTAATCATCCACGCAATTTTGTATGCGAATTGTTTTCCGTAGATTGTTCCGAGATGCAAATCCGAAGCCATTACTATGTTTAATGTATTTAAATTACCGGCGGCTTTATTTATGGTCAGATGGTATTTGCGGATATTAATAATTTTTGTGTTTATAAAACCGGCTGTAACAACTATAAAAACAAAAACCGAAATTATAAGTGCCAAGGTTCTCTTTGTTTTTTCAGGATTTGTTTTAAAAGCAGAGGGGAAAAAAGGAAAAAAATTGTCTATTAATCTGAAGAAGTCTATTAAAACAAGACACAATAAAGTGTAAAACATTATTGCAATCCAAAAAGAACCTACCCATACAAGGATATCGCTTAAATAAGAAACCCAAAAATTTTCAAGCGTCCTTCCAACAATAAATGAAGCAATAACAAAAATTAGAACAACAAGAGTTATTGTTTTATAAGATTCAGGAACTACGGACATAATTCTTTTTGTAATGTAGTAGTTAATTATTCCATAGACCAGGAATACTATTCCGAAAAAAATGATTGCTTGTGATATTTTCATTATTATAAAATAATTTTTTATAGGATGTAAAAATATGCACGGGATGTTTAATGACCAACATTTCTGTCAATAAAAACACCGTCATTAAAATGTGTGCTTTTTTTAATTCAGATCATCTTCAAGAAAGGAGTCTGTTCCGTTAACAAATGGAAAACGCAGAATAAATGATGATCCTATACCAAGTTCGCTGTTAACAGCTATACTTCCGTTCAGGATTTCAACATATTTTTTTGTGATTGACAACCCAAGCCCGGTGCCTTGATAATCGCGGTTTATCCCTTCGCTTACCTGTCTGAATTCTTCAAAAATAATATCCTGATGTTCTTTTGCGATGCCGATTCCGGTATCTTTAATTTCTATGTAAACCGTTTCATTTTTTTCGATTCCCGCAATAATCGTAATGCTGCCGCTGTTTGTAAATTTGATTGCATTGTTAATAATATTTTCGAGTATAATTTTAAATATACGATCGTCTACCTTGGCATATAATTTCCGTTCGATAAATTGTATGGAAAAATTAATTTTCTTTTCAATGGCCGCCCCATAAAAAAGGTGATAAACAAACTCGATTTCATCTTTTAGATTAGTAGTTTTAACATTCAATTCGAACTTGTCGGATTCTATTCTTGTTAAATCCAAAATTAAATTAAGCGTGTTAAGCAAACGATTGCCTGATCTCCTAATGCCCATTGCCATTTCAAGCAAGTCAAGTTGTTTAAGTTCTGTTGTCAACATTTCCGAATAACCCAAAATGCCGATAAGGGGAGTTCGTAATTCATGACTCATGTTGGCAAGGAAAACGTTTTTAACTTTTATTGCTTCTTCGGCTTTTTCTTTTGCAAGTACCAAATCATTTAACGTGATTTTTTTCTCTGTTATGTCTTCTTGAACCGCAAGATAATTTGTTATTGTTCCTTTGCTGTCTTTGATTGGCGATATTAAAGTTGATTCCCAATAAAAAGAACCGTCTTTCTTTTCATTAAAATATTCGCCGCGCCATTCTTTTCCGTTGGAAATTGTATTCCATACTTGCGTATTGATGTCGTTAAAATTTTTATCCGGCTTAAGAATCATAAGAAATTCGCCTTTTATTTCTTCAGGCGAATAACCCGAAATTTTTGTGAACATTGTATTAACGTATTCGATTTTGCCCAAAGTATCTGTTATAACTATTGCCGCCGGGCTTTGTTCTATGGCAACATATAATTTTCTTAATTCTTGTTCGGTTGTTTTGCGTTCGGTAATATCCTGCACAGCGCCAGTAATTCCTTTCAGCGAATTTGTTCTCTCATCCCAAACCGGCGACGCATAAACGCGCACCCAAACAAGTTTTCCACTTTTTGTAAAAGTTCTAATTTCGGAAATGGATGGCTTATTACTTTTAAGTGTAAGCATGTCTTTTATATCTTGTTCTTTATCGTCGGGATGAAGCGCGGCTGCCCATCCGCCGATTTCAATATATTCTTTAAAAGTATATCCTGTAATAGTCTCGAAAGCCCCGGCAACCCAACGATGTTTCAATGAACCGTTTTCTTCAAAGCTTGAATAAAACATATAATCGGAAGCAGCCGTAGAAATCAATCTATATCGTTCTTCGTTTTCCTGTAACGCTTCACGCATGTCGCGTTCTTTTTGAACATCGGTGCTTGACCCAAACCACTTAATTATTTTTCCGTTAACATCGCGCATAGGAAGGGCGCGAGTATCAAACCAATGATATATACCATCATTTCGCCGAATTCTAAATTCAGCCATGAAATCATTACCCGTCGTCAGAGAGTAATTCCATGTATCTAATAATAGTGACTGATCGTGAGGATGAATTTGTTCGAGCCAATTATCTCCAAGTTGTTCTGTTTCTGAAATCCCAGTGTATTCAACCCACTGCGGACTAAAAAAATCGAATAAACCTTCTGGCGTTGCTGTCCAAATTAATTGCGGAAGACCTTTTATTAATTGCTCAAACCTTTTTTCGCTTTCCAATAAATTTATTTCAGCGTAACGCCGTGCTTCGGTTTCTTTTAAAATTACCCATGCTTTAACGCCGAAGAATGAAAGAAGAAGTCCTCCCAAAAAGACAAGCGAAAAAATGAGAATAAGTCTATTGCGGAAACTTACAAGCGAAGCGGTTATTTCTTCTTTTGTATATGCAATGGCTATTGACCAGAACGAACCGTTGATTTTTACAGGCAAATAGTGTGCTATTTTGTTTACAGGTCCTTCGCTAGAGCCCGGTCTATCATAAACATATGTCGCAGAACCTTCCATGCCTGCAATCATTTTTTTTGCAAGCGATATCAACTCGGGAAACTCGGCAGCATTTTCGAAAATAGATTTGCCGACATGTCCCGGTATTGAGCAGTATAATTCCGTGCCGTTGCTGCTTATCATCCAAGCATAGCCGGACTTGCCAATTTTGATTTCATCGAGAATGTGTTTTGCGATAAGTTGAAAATTTAGCGAGAAAGCAATTGTACCGTCGAAGAGGCCGTCTTTAAATACAGGATGATGAATTACAATTGCTTGATAACCTTGAACGGCGGTAAAAACATCACTTACAATTGGTTTGTGATCCTTTAATATTTTTGCAACATGGTCTTGATCGGAAATATTCGCACCGATTGAGTTCGGATAGAAGGGAGTAGTGTATATTATTTCTCCCTTGTTGTTAACGCGCGTTATGCCTTTTATTTCGTTTTCGAAAACACCCAACAGTAAATCCAATTCATTCTTTCCACGATCATTCATTAAAATAACATCGGTACTTTTAGATAAATAAAATAATACGCTGTTATATTTTTCGAACGCTTCGTGGAAGCTTCTTGCCGCTTGAATACCGTGAATTTTTTGATGCTCGTAAACTTCATCAATTTTGCGAAGTCTCTCGGCTTCGTAAAAACTATAAAAAAGATACGAACAGCTTACAAGCAGGATTAAAATGCTGAATAACCAATAACGGGTTTTCATTTATAATTGCCTTTAGAATTATCCGCAATTTTAATTACATATTAGAAAAATTGGTTTAATCGTTATGGATTCTACGTCACACAACAAAAGCCAACTGGAATTAGTTTGATATTCAGGTAAAATGCAAGTGGATTTTAAATATTTCGTTGCAATACCGATATAAAAGAGCGTCCTGGGGTTTTTTATTTTCAAAGAGGGTTTGTTCTAATTTGAAACGGCGGGAATTCCCCGCCGTCAAAATAATTCATTTATAAAAACTATAGTCCTTCATTTACATTTATATCCACGCGTTCAGTTCTAGATGTGTTTTTAAAGTTATTAAAATTATAACTGAAGTTTATTCTAAGTACCGGTGCTTCGGGAGTAATTTTTCCAACCAAATCAAAATTATTACCAACGCTTGTTAAATTAAATCTGCCCGCATTAAAAAGATTTTGTGCTACAACCGATACGGATAATTTTCTTTCGAAGAATTCATGTTTTAAAGATAATGTTAAGAAAACAATAGGTTCAATTGTTGCTTGAAGATCCTGCTGTTTGCCGATATAATTAAGCATTATCTGAAATTTAGTAATTGGGGAAAACGTAAAAGTAGTATTTAATCTTGAAGACCAGGCGAACATTTTTCTGCTGCGTTGCTCGTTTAAAAGACTTCCGCTGATTTCCGAATTAAAGAGATTAATCGAAGGATCTATTTTTAACCATTGGGCGGCTGTAATTCCCGAAGAAATTTCGGCGCCGTAAACTTCACTTTTTGCAATGTTGCCAAAAGATAATTTAATTCTTCCGTCGCTCTCAAGTGTCTGGGTTTGTGAACGTGAGTTGTCCGAATTTCTATAATATGTTTGGACAGAAAAAAACAACGCTTGTGTAAACCGTTGGTAGTTCAACTCGAAAGAGTTTGTTAGTTCGGGCAAAAGTTCGGGATTGCCGATACTGTAAATATATGTGTCGCTTATGTTTGGAAACGGGTTTAACGAAAACTCGTTCGGGCGATTTATTCTGCGGCTGTAACTAAATTGAATTTGCTGTTCCTCGGAAATTTTTGTTGATGCATTTAAGGAAGGAAACAAATGAATTTTGTCGTATTTGAATTCCGAGTTTAATGTTTTTTGTTTTAATAACCGGTCTGTTTGTTCCGCCCGCAAGCCAAGTTGATAATCAATTCCTAAGAGCTGATTTGTGTACATCACAAAAGCGGAATAGACATTATTTCTAAAATCGAAATTATAAGACGCGAGCGGATTTTGCTGCCATTGATTTGTGCTTAAGTCAAAAATCCTGCTTTCAATGCCGTAAGTTCTATACGCAAAGTTTGTTTGCAAACCCGCTTCGAATTTTGATTTTTCACCGAAGGTATGAAAATAATTTAGTTTGATTCTTCCGTCGTTTCTTTTAGTTGAGTTGATTAAATCATCTAAAGAAACGGCATCGCTTTCGGGTATAAACCGGCTGCTTGTATTGTAATTTGTTGTCTGCTGGGTTGACGGCTGATCTACAATTGTGTATGTTGCTTCGAAAGATAGCTCTTCAACTTTTGGTTCAAGCTGTTGAGAAAAATATATCGCTGAATTAAAGTATTTAAAATCGTTATCGCCTTTATTTATAGAGAGTCTATACTGTTCACCGCCCTGTTCGCTGTTTTGAAAATCGGTATAATTAAAATTGAATTTACGAAGCATCGAAAATTGACCGTAAGATGCGGAATACGAAAGAACACTTTTTTCGCTTAGGTTATAATCAATACCCGTTTTTAAATTATAACTGTCTCTTTCAAACCTCCCGTTCAAATCTGTCCTTAAAAGTATTGAAGGTGAAGTTTGTGTGGCAAAAATTGTTCTATCAAAAAATTGATTCATCGTATTATTGTTTTTTCTATAATCGAAACTGCCGTTTAAAGAATAATCGGGAGTTTTATAATTAATCGAAAAGTCGCCGTTATATTTTGTTCGCGAACCAACCCCGGCGTTTACGACTCCCGACGTACTGTTATCAAGCTGCTTCTTCATAATAATGTTTATTATTCCGGCAGAACCTTCGGCATCATATTTTGCCGAAGGATTTGTGATAAGCTCAATATTGTCAATCATGTTGGCGGGAATTTGTCTCAAAGCATCGCCGCCTTGCAACGGGCTTGGTCTTCCGTTTACCTGAACAGAAAAATTTGAATTACCCCTTAATGAAACATTGCCGTCTTGATCAACATTTACAGAAGGTTGATTTTCTAAAACGTCGAGAGCTGTTCCGCCCGAAGCGCTTAAGTTTTGACTTACGTTAATTACTTTTTTATCGAGATGTAATTCTTCACTGGCTCTTTCGCCAACAACATTTATGGCGTCAAGCTTTACGTCCTCTGCTTCAAGATGAATTTCCCCAAGTGAAATGTTTTCTTTTGCAGAAGTGATATTAATGTTTGAAATATATTTTTTTTCGTAACCGATGTAACTAATTTTTAAGTAATACCGTCCTTCGGACAAATTTGTAAAAGAAAGTTCTCCTTTTCTATCTGAAACGGTTCCGTTGACAAAGGAAGAATCCCTTAAATTGTGAATTGTAACATTCGCATACTCGATCGGGATGTTTGAATTTGCGTCGCGTATAACCGCTTTAACGGTGCCTTTTTGATTGTCCGGTTTATAAACCGGGAACGAAAACATAGTTGAATTAACAAACAACATACAGATTAACACTAAACCGATTTTGGTTTTCATAAAAGTCCCCCCACAAAGAAATTTAATTTTTTATGATTATGAGACGCGAAGGTTGAGAAAATAGTTACATTGATTGTGGGACTGTTACAAAAATTTACAAAGTGTCGGTAGTAGTTTTTTTATCTAATGCTTTGGTATATAGTTCTATATACTTTAGAGCGGATTTTTTCCAAGAATAATCCATGTTCATTCCGTTAAGTTGAATTTTTTTCCAAACATCTTTTAAATGATAATCGTGTAT
>CAZRMG010000103.1:0-8475 GCA_964601095.1 uncultured Melioribacteraceae bacterium
GGGTGCAGGCGCAATTATCCTTTTCCAAATTCCAATTAATAGGTTGACAAAAAATTTACCGACACACAAAGCAATTCTTTCCGGTTTTGCTCTATCGAGTTTGATTTGGGTAATAATTGCAATACACCCAAGTATAATAACGATAGCCGCAGGCATTGTTGCATTCGCAATCGGCGAAATGATTCAAGCCCCGCGTTATTATGAATACATTTCCGAAATTGCCCCGGCAGGTCAACAAGGATTATTTCAAGGATATGCATTTTTACCGATTGCAATTGCAAGGTTTGCAGGCGATCCGTTCGGCGGTTGGCTTTACCAAACTTATGCAACAGGCGCAAATAATCCTTCAGTTATATTTTTTGTAATGATGGGAGTTGGTATTCTCGCAACAATATTGATGTATATCTACAATAGAGTTTTCTTCCCGCAGAAATAATTAAACGTAGCGCAGATTATTAATCTGCGCCGCAACAAAAGGGCAGAATACGATTCTGCCCTACTAATTATCTATAAAACTCGGCGATGCAATCAACAACATATTTTAATTGATCATTTGTAAGTTCGGGATAAATCGGCAATGCCAATGAAGTTTCAGCAGCATTATTCGAAACCGGGTAATCTGAATCTACACAATTCAAATACTTAAAACATTCCTGGCGGTGGAATGGAACTGGGTAATATACTTCGCAGCCGATTTCTTTCTTCTTCATAAAATCCCAAAGTTCATCTCTTTTTTCTACAACTCTTATTATGAATTGATTGAATATATGATAATTCTTTATGCCCGATTCTGAATTCTGGATTTTGGATGTTTGATATATGGCTTTGGGCAAAAGTACTTTGTTCTTGTCATCGTGTTTAATTCTTCCCGGTTCCTCGGCAAGTCCGGCTTCAATAAAATATTTTGTGTAAGCTGCAGCATTCTCTCTTCTTTTGGCCGACCAAGAATCAAGATGCGGAAGTTTAACACGAAGCACCGCCGCTTGCAAAGAATCCAATCTAAAATTCCCGCCGATAACTTTATGATAATATTTCGGTTCCATTCCGTGCATTCGCATAATTTTCATTGTGTGATATAAATTCTCATCATTAGTTGTTACAATTCCTCCGTCGCCGAAACCGCCGAGATTTTTACTTGGGAAAAATGAGAAGCAGCCAATATCGCCAATGGTTCCAACAAATTTTCCATCTTTGTATTGTGTACCGATTGTTTGTGCGCAATCTTCAATAACCTTTAAATTATTCTTTTTAGCGATAGAGATAATTTCATCCATCTCCGCACTTTGTCCATAAAGATGAACAGGAATAACCGCTTTAGTTTTAGATGTGATTCTTCTTTCAAAATCTTTTGGATCGATATTAAATGTAACTGGATCAACATCCGTGAAAACCGGAATTGCATTTAATCTTGCAACAACACCGGCGGTTGCAAAAAAAGAATACGTCGGGACTATTACTTCATCGCCGGGTTTAATACCTATAGCCATCAACGCAAGAAGCAGAGCATCTGTTCCCGATGTAACACCCACCGAATATTTGCAACCAAGATATTGATTTATTTCCTCTTCAAATTTTGCAACATCCGGCCCCATAATAAAATACTGTGATTCAACAACTCTCGCGATTGCTTCATCAATCTCTTTTTTTAATGACTGGTACTGCGGTTTAAGATCGAGCAAAGGAACTTTCATGATTTACTCACTATATTGTTAGAAATATTTTTTGTTTAATAAAATGATTGTATGTATAGATTAGAGAATGCAATCAAGCATCCATGAATTCTACAACTTTTCTATTTAGCAGCTTATATTTTTTATTTGACTTGCTGCAGAATGCATAACCATCATTATCAAAAATTAATTTTTCACCGGCCTCGCTAACCCAGCCGATTTGCCTCGATGGATTTCCAACAACAAGCGCAAAATCAGGCACATCATTTATTACCACGGCACCAGCACCAACAAACGAATATTTGCCGATTGTTACACCGCATACAATTGTGCAGTTTGCACCGAGGGATGCCCCTTCTTTTACTAAAGTCTTTGAATAAAATTGCGAGCCGCGCTGTGGATATTTACATCTTGGATTAATAATGTTTGTAAAAACCATTGAAGGTCCGCAGAAAACATAATCTTCTAATGTAACACCTTCATAAACCGAAACATTGTTTTGTATTTTACAATCATTACCGATTATAACATTGTTACCGATATTTACATTTTGCCCGAGTACGCAATTCATCCCGATTTTAGCACGCGACTGTACATGAGAGAAATGCCAAATTTTTGTTCCACTTCCAATTTCTACATTCTCATCTACAAAAGCTGATTCGTGTTTATAATAATTATTATCCATTTAAATTCCTTTTAAAACAACAGGTTCACAAATCAAATCTATTAAATTGATTTCCTCATCTTTTCAACAAGTTCAATTGATGGACGTGCATCGTCAATTCTTAATCCGCGGCCTTCTAATATTTCTTCATAAACTTTTGTGTGAAGATTAGTAAAGCCGTCTGAAAATTCTATTTCTTCCCCGTTAATTATTAATGACCTGTACGAAACTTTATTATTCTTAACAGCTTCTTCCGGTAAATCATTTCCGTCAATAGATAAGAACCAATCGACTTCTGCATTTTGAAGCTGGAGTTTTCCGCTAACTTTATTTTTGTTTGACGTTTTGATTTCAAAGTCATCTACTTTACCAAACAGCCAAATCAACAAATCAAATAGATGAATTCCTATATTTGTAGCGATACCACCGGATTTGCTCTCCTCACCTTTCCACGAATTGTGATACCAATTACCGCGCGGAGTTATGTATTTCAAATCAACAGAATACTTAATGCCTGATGAATAATTTAGTTTTGATTTCATTTCAACCAACGACGGGTGGTACCTAAGCTGCATGATTGTAAAAACTTTTTTCCCAGTTGTTTCTTCTAATTTTTGTAGAATGTCCAGATTTTTTCCAGAAAGGACCAGCGGTTTTTCGCAAATAACATCGCAGCCATTTTGAAATCCCAATCGAATATGGGTGTCGTGAAAATAATTAGGTGAGCAAACTGTAATGTAATTTATATGAAAATCCGGAGTGCAACTTTGTTTATGAACAAATCTTTCGAACCTTTCATAGTTTGTAAAAAAATCCGCCATAGGAAAAAAGCTGTCCAAAATCCCAACCGAATCATGCGGATCATAAGCGGCAACAAGATTGTTACCGGTTTGTTTTATCGCATTTAAGTGCCGCGGTGCAACATAGCCGGCTGTACCAATTAACGCAAAACGTTTCATTTATCCTTCTGTTTTTCATCATGAAAAATAGAGAATTCAAATATCAATTAGAAATAATCAGTTTAATATTATGAATGGTGACTTCAATCAACATATCTGTATAATATGTTGGTGAAAGAATTGTCCATTTCAATTATTGATAAGTAGGTTTAATGCTACACAAATAATCGATTAATAATTCATTTTTTTTCAAAAATAAATCCTTCAGTTGCCAATTGTGGTTCTTAAATCAGGGATTAAATACTTTATGATTAATTATGAATAAGTACCATTTTGAAAAGATAGAAAAGTATATTACTTTTCTTCAAACTTTAGAATAACAGATTCTTTTTCTTTTAAAGAAAGCATTTCCGCTTTATGGGTTGATTTAAATAAATCCAACAAGTTAACCGTGGCACCGCTCTCATTATTATTTAATTGCTCGTTTTGCTTTGATGTTGTTTCGGGTTGTGTTTCAGGTTTGTATTTTTTCGTTTCGTGTGCGGGAATATTCAATGCTTGTTTTAGCAACGAAATAATTTCATCTCGTAAATCCGATGCTTGCACATTATCGGGTGCAACCGGCTGATTCATGTTTGCAGATTTTGCTTCTTTATCTTCTTGAATAACAAGATTTGGTCTTTCACCCGATTGCGGTTTAAGGATCATATTTTCGTTAACGTTATTTAATTGTCCCTGCATTTTATTTTTTTCCACATCATCATTTTCATCAAAATAATTAGGGTCGAATGCAAAAATTGCGTCTGCAAAAATTTTATCATTTTGATTTTGTGCTTCAACTGCTTTTAAATCGAAAGAATATACTTCGGCAAAATTTGGTTCACTTTCCCATTTAGTAAGTGAAGTTAAACCTAATTGTTGAATTTTGAATCTGAAATGTCCGGGGTTTAATTCAAAACGGAGATGACGCAAATCTTTTATTGCATACACTGGGTCGAAATAAACAAGTTCCATCCTTCCGTTTATTTTAATAAAATACCCGTACTTTGTGGAATAAGCATCAAGGTTATTTACATTCGTTAACAGTCGGTAAATAATTAAATTTTTCGGGAAAGGATCTTTCACAAAATTGCATACATCAAAATAACTAATGCTCTGCGGTTTTCTTACCTTGGCATTTTTATGAACAATTTTAAAATTTTCGCCAAAGTTAAATAGATTCTGAGAGTATATCAGAATGTCGTTCGTTCGCAAATCAAGAGTTTCGAGGAGCATAATTCCCGGTATTTAATTTATAATTATAGAAATTTTTACGCGCATCAAAGTTACGCCCAGCGTATTAATCCCATCTCAAAGGGATTTATCAACTGTTTATGTTTAGGTAAAATTCTTAAAGTAAACCCGATTAAACCAGTATCTTTGCATTCGATTTCGCCGCGATAAATATTTTTACCATTTTTATTTTTTTTAGAAACATCAACCATGTTCGAATAATTACGAGAAGTTTCATCACCACTATCAACTTTCCCAAAATAAATCTGAACATCAACATCGTCGGTTGTTAATTCACCGAGTTCAACCTCTGCAACAATCGGATATTTTTCGCCAACTTTTAAATCTTTATTTTTCTTTTCTTCAGTTATATTTAAGAACTTTACTTTATCCCAATTAGAAACAACTTTTCTTTTCCAAGCAGAAAATTGTTTGCCCTCTTCCCAATCATTCTGCATCAAGTTTAATCTTTTTTCGAGTGATGGGAAGTAGAATTTCTTCGCATATTCCTGAACCATTCTGTGAGTACTGTATACCGGTCCAAGCTGTTTCATAGAATTTTTCATCGTATTAATCCATCCGCGCGGAAGTTTATCGTCGCTGCGGTTATAAAATAACGGTACAATTTCTTTTTCGATTACTTCGTAAATAAGTCGAGATTCAACTTCGTCTTGATAATCAAGATTGTCGTACTCTTCGCCATTGCCAATTCTCCAACCAACTTCCGGTGTGTAAGCTTCATCCCACCATCCGTCCATAACGCTCAAATTGAGCCCGCCGTTTGCAATCATTTTCATTCCCGAAGTACCGCTTGCTTCCAAAGGTCTGCGCGGATTGTTAAGCCATACATCACAGCCCTCAACCATGTAGCGGGCAACATTCATATCATAATTTTCAAGGAATACAATTTTTTTACGAAGATGATATTCCTTCATTATTTGAATTATTTCCTGAATGAATTTTTTACCTTCGTCATCGCGCGGGTGAGCTTTGCCTGCAATTATTAATTGAACAGGATAATCCGGATTTGCCAAAATGCTTGTCAACCTATCGATATCGCTGAATATTAAAGTAGCGCGTTTGTAAGTTGCAAATCTTCTTGCAAAGCCGATTGTTAATGCCTGTGAATCAAGCACTTCTTTGGCTGCTGAAATTTCATTGGATGAACCGCCGCGTTCAACTATTTGCCTTCTTAATCTTCTTCTTGCGAATGCAACTAAACGTTCACGTCTTCGTTCGTGTGTGCGCCATAATTCTTCGTCTGGAATTTCATCAACTCGTTTCCAAGCTTCAACATCGGACGGATCTCGTAATACTTTTTCGCCGAGGTAGCGGTAAAGCAATTCTTGCATATCGTTTGAGATATGGGAATGAGTATGAATTCCGTTAGTTACATAATCAATCGGAATTTCGTCAAAAGGAATATCAACAAAACCTGATTGCCACATTTTTTTGGATACTTTGCCGTGAAGTTTACTAACTGCATTTACAAATCCCGCCATGTTCATCGCGAGATGTGCCATGTTATAATTACTTACCGGTTTGTTTTTTATGATTGAACCGAGTGAATAAAAAGTCCTGTCGCTTATTTGCAGTTCATTCCTGTAATAATTTCCAAAATATTTTTCAATTAAATCGTTGGGGAAAATATCAATTCCCGCCGGTACCGGAGTATGTGTTGTAAATACATTAGAGTAAATCCCGATATCCTTAGCTTCTTCAAAAGTTAAACCGTTGTTCTTAATCATCAATCGTATTCGCTCGAGAGAAAGAAATGCCGAATGCCCCTCATTCATATGGCAGACTAACGGTTTTATATCCAACGCGTGCAAAGCACGTATTCCGCCTATGCCGAGTAAAATTTCCTGCTGAATTCTTGTTTCAATATTTCCACCGTAAAGTGAGCGTGTAATTTTTTTATCTTCGTCGGAATTTTCTTCAACATTTGTGTCTAATAAATACAACGGCACTCGACCAATCTGAATTTTCCAAATTTGAAAAGTTACTTTTCTACCGGGGAAATCAAGTCCAAGTTTTAAAGGAGTTCCGTTTTTATCAGCAACTAAATTAAGCGGTTGATTATAGAAATCCGTTATCTGATAAATTTCCTGCTGCCAGCCGTCGCTTGTTAAGTATTGCTGAAAATATCCTTCTTTATAACATAAACCGATGCCGACTAATGGAAGACCTAAATCGCTCGCTGATTTTAAGTGATCGCCTGAGAGAACTCCTAAGCCGCCGGAGTAAATTTGTAAACATTCTGTTAATCCGAATTCTGCCGAGAAATATGCTATTACGCCATCTTTACCGTAATTATATTTTTTTTGATACCAAGTCTTCTCTTCAACATAAACACTTAGTTGAACATAAACACGGTTCATATGCGAAATAAAACTATCGTCCATCGCAACTTCGTTTAATCTTTCTTGACTAATTTTTCCAAGCATCAAAACAGGATTGTGGTGAGTTTGATCCCAAAGTAAAAGATCAAGACGCCTAAAAAGTTCTATCGCATCCTGATTCCATGTCCAGTATAAATTAAATACGATTTCTCTCAGCGGTTCAAGCTTTTCCGGTAACGATGGAACAACATTGAACTTTCCTATATAATTTACCATTATAGTCTCCGATTTTTACTTGGCTATATTCTGGATATAAATTTAATAATTTTATTTTTACTAAAAAGTATTTACTAATTTTTCTTGGAACTTAAATATATTAGTGCGTTAAAATGCAGCGGACTGTGATTCTTCAATGTAAAATCTTTTTGTTAATCTAAAATACTATTTATCATAATTAGAAAATTTTATTTCTTTTAGAATGTCGAGTTTAAATGGAAACAGTTATAAGTTTTTTAATTGGTTATTTCTTCGGCTCTTTTCCAACTGCATTTATAGTAATTAAGCAGAAAACCGGATTGGATATTACACAGAACGGCTCGGGCAATGTTGGAGCACATAATTCGTTTGATGTTTCCAAATCTAAACGAATCGGTTTATTGGTTTTGTTTATAGATTTATTAAAGGGATTACTCACAGTTTATTTAGTAAGATTATTTTTCGGTGAAAATTTTTTATATGAAATGATTGCACTTATTGCCGCAGTCTTTGCACATTGTTATTCGCCGTGGATAAAATTTAAAGGCGGGCGCGGTTTGGCAACAGCCGCAGGCGGCGCTTTAATTATTTCTATTCCTATTTTGATTATCTGGATTGTTATTTGGACTATTGCATTTATATTCAGAAGAAATATTCATTTTGCTAATTCTTCGGCAACGCTGTTATCCGCAGTTCTGGCATTTACTTCTTCAAATATTTTAATGAAGTACACAACTCCCCAACCGGGTTCCGAATTGCAGTTTAGTATTTTATTAGTAATTATATTCGCAATTATTCTTTCTAAACATATACAACCAATTAAAGAATATTTTATTTCACAACAGAATAAAAAATTAAAGGAACAAAAAGATGAATCGATATAAGACGATCATTTTTTCATCGGCAATTACATTGATTGTTACTTCGCTCGTTTATGCCTTGATATTTACCCCTTCAAGAAATAATAACAGCATATTTAGTTCTATAATTGGCGATACAAGCAGGCAAACAACTCTGCAACAGTCAAATGATGACATTTCAAATTCAAGAAATAACATAATTACTAAGACAGTTAAAGAAGTTAGCCCTGCTGTTGTAGGAATTACTGTTACCGAAATTCGACAGTACCGAGATGTATTTTCAATGGATCCGTTTTTCCGCCAATTTTTTGGAGATAGAGTTTACAATCAACCGGTGAAAGGTTTAGGATCGGGAGCTATAATTTCCCCTGATGGATATGTAATTACAAACGATCATGTTGCGGGGAATGCAGTTGAAGCGACCGTAACTTTAACAGACGGTTCTCACTTCGAAGCAAAAATTATAGGAACAGACCCGACCAGCGATATTTGTTTATTAAAAATTGAAGCCGA
>CAZRMG010000104.1:0-2012 GCA_964601095.1 uncultured Melioribacteraceae bacterium
CCGCCGTCTAACCCGATAAAATAATCCATTGATGAATCTTAATTATTGTTGGCAAAAAATAGTTTAAAAATTGTTTAATCCAAAACATTGATACAAACGAAGCACTAATTTGCAAAATATGTTTATATTCGCATCGGTTAACTTTGACAAATAAAAATATATAAATCGGAGGTAGATATGAGAAATATTAAAATGCTTTCATTCATAATTTTGTTTTTGAGCGTATCAATTCTTTTTACTTCATGTAAAAAAGACGACGATCCTGTTTCTTCAAACGGAAGCGAAGTTATTGGTGTTTGGGTTCTATCAAAAATTGTTTTAACATCTATGGGCAATATTGAATTAACTCCCGAACAGGTAGGAACTTCAGTAACATTTGATATAAAAGCAAACAACACATTTACAGCAACTGTTAGTGATTCTTCAGGAACGATGGTTGAAACCGGAACTTGGAGTACTGCCAACGGAAAAGTTTCTATGAAAAGTGAGGATGGAGAAACCGAAGAAATGGCTTACACTGTTACCGGTAACCAATTAAGCGTTGAAACTATTTATGATATTCCAAATTTTGGTTTAGTGCCGGTTAAATTAGTTTTAACAAAACAATAATTGTAATACATACCCGGCAGGCTTTCAACGCCGCCGGGTTTTCTTTTCCCATCCATTAGGTAGTGTCTCAGTTTGAAGGTTGATTAAACAGCATATGTCATTCCCGCTTCGACTCGCGTCTTTAGCGAGGCGAGCCAGCAAGCCGTTAGCTTGAATCTATTGATTGATGCCCGATCCGCCCAACAAGATGTCGGACAAGTAAAGACATTCGGGCATGACAATAAAATTGAAACTGAGACACTACAATCCATTAACAATACTTGAATTTTTGCGTTTTTGAGGATATATTCTTACCCGGTTTTATTACTTAAGGCATTTCGTTAGTCTTCCATTAAAAAGTCAGGTGAAATTGCCGGGAATAATACGCCTTGAATAAAGTTGTATTTTTGATTTTCTTGTTGTACTTCTTGCCGGGAATATTTTTTCAAAAAAATTGATTTATAAAAAAGGAGCAGCATCCAATGGATATTGCAATAGGCATAATAATATTGGCTGTTATAATTATTGTTTTAATCGAATACCGGATAAAGAAACCGGGACAAATTGTTTTGTTCGAATCTAACGGGGTTGTTAAATACCGCAAATCAAGATTTTACCCAAAGCATTTTAGTTTTGCAATGCCGAGTACAATATTTACTTTGTCGTCTTCAGTTGAGCCTGAAGCAAAGGGTAAAATTTCTCTCGACGTAAAATTTACGGCTACTGTCACGCCGTCGCTTCAAAATATTTCCAAACTTATACAAATTGGCGGGTGGGGAAATGACTCTCTAAGCGATGCAGCGAAAGAACTTGATATAATTCTACAGGGAAAGATTAAAGAATACACTGAAAATTTTGAGGTTGAAGAAATAAAGTCGGAAGGCATAACAAAATATTTGCGCGAGCACACGAAAGGTATCGACACTCAACTCGGTTTGGAAATACTTTCATTAACAATACAATCGGTTGAACCGGCAGATAAAAAGATAGCGGAAGCAATTCGTCAAAAAGAAGCTTCACGTATTCTCGAAGAAACAGAAAAGAGAAATCAACAGGTAAGGATTAATACTGCGCAGATGAAATTAAAAGCCGATGAAGAAATTTTAATATATGAACATGAACTTGAATTGAAGAAATACAAGCTGAAGGAAATTGAGGAAGAAAAGGAAGCCGTTATTGCTTTAAAGAAATTGAACGAGCAGATAAAACGCGATAAAATTAAACTCGAAATCGAAAAAGAAGAAATGAGTATGTTCAAAAATAATCCCGAGCTTTTATTGTTAACTCCGCAGGTCGCGCGGTTAGCCGAGGCAAGCCAAAATTTGAAGAATGCAAAAACAATTGTATCCCTTGGCGATTTCGAAAACGGTTCCCAGCTTGTAGAGATTATTAAAAATTTTCTGGGCGGATTACTTCAAACGACT